>NZ_JASJOU010000002.1:0-300000 GCF_030068605.1 Xanthocytophaga agilis | reverse complement strand
TCATAGGTAACCTGAATTACCTCAGCATGACCAGTGGAACCTGTACATACTTGTTTATAGGTCGGGTTCTCTACTTGGCCTCCGGAATATCCGGAAGCTACAGAAAGAACACCATCTACTTGTTGGAAAATGGCTTCAGTACACCAGAAACATCCGGTACCAAAGGTGGCTGTATCTGTTTTAGCTACGTTGGTTGTCATTTGAACAGGTTTAGATTGCATTTGAGGAACTTTCTTCTGCTGACTCTGAGCACAGGACAGCAGGCAAATCCCTGCGAAAAGGGTGAATATCAAAGGTCTTTGCATAAGAAAAGATGTTGTTATCATCATATTCAATAACACATATTTTGTAAGAAGTGTTCGCTCATATATACGATACCTGGAATGGACCGGATTTCTCAAAAAAGAAAATCCCATGTACTGTGCATGGGACTAATTAGGTTGTAGTGAGTTCGTTAAGTAATTATTTGTCCAGAACAGTAGCTCCATTGATGAGATAGTTGCCTTTATCTGTTACCAGGTTATATACTTTGGTTGCAGTTTCTTCAGAATGTGTAAAAGGTGTATATACTTTAAACGTAATAAATTCACCAGTTGCAGAGTCAAATACATAGATACTATCACCTGATTGGATCTCATTCATAGCTTTGCGACCATTCTGAGTCAATATCGGATGGTTAGGTGTTGCCTGAATTTTAGTGATCTGAGAAACATGTTGTTGGGTAGAAGCTGTAACAGTTTCATTAGCTCCAAATAAAGTCTGAACCGGATAACCTTTTCCTTCATGGATCTGAATCTCCTGTACAATTGCAGTCTCCAGTTTGTTAGCCTCTTTATTATAGGAAGCGATAGCCTCACCTACTTTTATCTCAGAGATTTGTTTGGTTTGACCATTGGCTAACGTTACCAGTGCATTGGCAGGGAAACAAACATCATAATCTGTTTTATTACCAGTTGTAGATGCACCACTGCTACCTGTTGCCAGTGTGCTCATTTCGCGTGACATAACATAAGCAAACGCCGATCCAAATGCTGATTCTACTTTGTTATAATCTTTTAAGTCATCAATATAAAGAGCCCATACATTCTTGTCTGATTCCGGAGATGGTATACACACATTGAATTTTTTACCATTTCCAGGTGTATAATAGATAGCTACCATCCCCAGTGATTGTTTGGATTTATTATCCAGCAGGCGGTAGAGGTATACACGGCGTTCAATGCCATCACTGTATTTAAATACATAGGGGGGCTTCATCTCAAACCGATCCAGCACATAGGCATTTTCAAACTTTACATAAGTATCGCTTTCCAGGTCCTTTATCTCAAAGGTTTTTGCCTTCTTGTATTCATCCAGTGTCAATGCACGTGATTTTTCACTTTGTGCAGTTGCTGAAAGAAGCGTCAGGAAAAAACAAAGGCAGAGAATGGACCTTACAGATGTGTAAAGGGAATGTTTCATCATAGGTTTTGAATGGTTTTGGTTGGGGAGAAACCTAAAGATAGAAAAATACCCTTTACACTCCAAGGCTCAGTGGGTCTTTCTATGCTGCACTATTGACCACTGGTATCTTTTCTGACTGAAAACCAGGTCCGGATAACGGCAAAAGTGGTAATAGCAAGAAAGAAAATAATAATGTAGTGGACATAATTGATGATTTGAGGAAACGACTGACCCAGAAAGTATCCTGCCAGTGGAAGAGTTGTTCCCCACACGGTACCACCAATGATGTTATAGATTGAAAAAGACTGAATCGGCATCTGAATCGTACCTGCAATAATAGGGGAGAAGGTCCGAAGAACAGGCATGAAGCGGGCTATGATAAGTGCTCTGCCACCATGTCTGGCAAAGAATTGTCTGGATTTATCCAGATTTTTACGTTTAAAGAAAAGAGAATCTGGCCGGGTTTCCAGTCCTTTGCCCAGTGCTCTTCCGAAAAAGAAGCCTACATAACTACCTATTATGGCTGCAATGACAATACATATAACAACGATATAGATAGGAAAATCAATGGCTTTAGTAGAACAGAAAAGGCCTGTCAGAAATAAGAGATAATCGCCAGGCAGAAAAAAGGCGAAGAAAAGGCCATTTTCAGCAAAGATGATCAATGTAACCAGTACAAGACCTCCATAGTTAATAATTTCTTTTGAATCGAGTAGTACCTGGAAAAAATCCCAAATTGAATTCATAGTAGTCGGATGGTTTCGGTTTACCATCTAGTAGGGACGAGACAGTAAACGCTGAACGCAAATTAAATGCGCAAAAGTTCGATGCGAAGTAAATCATTTTTGTGCAAAGCCAAGCCAATGTTTGTTGTATTCTTCTGAAAGAAGTAAAAAAAGATTTGTGTATTACTTTACTTGTATTCGTATAAGCTGATTGGATAGAAGGTAACTCAGCAAAATAATTCGATAAAAATAAGCTTATGTAAGTTTTTACACTGTTTTTACTATTTAAGTAAAGTCTTTTAGTTGTATGTTTGTAATCATACTCAGGAGCAGAAAAGAGATACTATGCATTTTTGTTATAAAATTTACCCAAAAAGCGCTTACAATTCTCTTACGAAGTGAATAAATGATTGTACCCAATAAATCATTACTTATTTTATACATTGTAAGATATTAAGAGCTTTGAATACAAGATCAAAGTGAGGCAAGGGTGAAATAAGTTAGTTTTCTATTGAACACTCAATTTCCATACAACCTTTAAATGCTCTTGGAGAAGCAACTCCTTCGCTATGAAAAAATTTTTAACTGCCTTTGGCTTTATTCTCTACACCTACGTTCTTTCATTTGGCCAGTCAGCCGTGACCATGCAGAAAATTCTGCAGTACCCAAAGTATACTTTTTCAGATACTGTACGAATGACAAACGTTCCTCAGGAGGAATTATATGCACGTGCCTGGAACTGGTTTAATGAGCAAACTAAAACAGACATTAATTTCTTTGAAGAAGCCAATAAACGATATGGACGCTTTACAGGAACCTCAAAAATACCTTTTCAGAGTAAAATTGCTGCAGGCAACGATTATGTAAAAGGTAAAATTTATTTTATGGTTCGCATTTTTGTGCATGAAGGATATTATATCTATGAGTTCACAGACTTCGTGCATCAGGGACGTCTTACTTTCAACACTATCACTACCGCTCCTAAATATCCCTATCGTCCTATGGCTGATAAAGACTGGCATAATATGGTGTGGGAAGAAATGAAGGTAACCGTAAAAGACCATATATATCCGATGGTAGGTAGTCTTCGAGCTAGCATGCAGAAAGAATCAGATCAGTTTGGACAAATTGTATCTCAACGAGATGCTGAAATACCTTTGGAAGAACTTCACAATGCCGATATTAAAACACTAGTACCGTCCAAAGCCGAAGATCCTTTGAAAAATAAGCCTAAAACAGTTTCTTCTACCAAGAAGAAAGCTGGAAGTAAAACTAAAAAATAATATTTCAGATAGGTAATCGGCTTGCTGAAAATTCACTAAAAGCATTTCTTCTAAGTAGAAATGCTTTTATTTTTTTGTGTATTGTGCAATGAATTACTCTATATATAATCCGACTTTCCGTTTATCATTGATTTAAACCATTGGTAATACCATTCTACCACTGTTCGATAGAAATACGCTTATTTTGTAGTTCTATTCACTGTTTTTGGTAAATAATTGCATCTTGGCAAATAGTTGAATGTCTGCTTCTTTACCAGCCAAACCACTTTTAAAATTTATATTTCTCTAATTTCCGCTTTTGTTTATTAACGCATTATGAAATTTTGGATTCCTGTTGCGCTTGTCATGTTAGCATTGGGGGGTGTTATATACTATAATAAGATATTTACGAAATCTCATGCTGTTGTAGGGAATACTTCTGGTCAGCCTCAGGAAATTGCCATACAGGGATTTGTTGCTAAATCTAAAAGCCTTACCAATAATCTGGTAGCCAGTGGTACATTGATGCCTGCTGAACAGATCGAAATACACCCGGAAGTCTCCGGAAGAATTATTTCGCTAAATATTAATGAGGGTCGGGAAGTAGCGGCTGGTACGCTGCTAGTAAAACTGTACGATGCCGATTTAAAAGCACAACTTAGAAAGCTTCAGGTACAGAAGGAAAATCAGGAAAAAATTGTAGAACGTAGCAAAAAGTTGTTAAATGCTGATAATATCAGTCAGCAGGACTATGATTTAACAACCACTACACTAAATACGATTTTATCAGATATAGACCTGATAAAGGCTCAAATTGAAAAGACTGAAGTACGAGCTCCATTTCGCGGAGTTATTGGTTTGAGAAATGTTAGTTTGGGTGCCTATATTACTCCTTCAACTTTAATCACCAAGTTACAGCAGATTAATCCATTAAAAATAGATTTCTTTGTCCCTGAAAAATATGCTGTTTCTATTGCAGAAGGAGATAAGGTTGCTTTTGCTGTAGATGGGTTTGGTGAAAACTTTTCCGGAAAGATTTATGCGATAGAACCTGATATTGATCAGGCTACACGCAGCTTAAAAATCAGGGCGTTAGTGAGTAATCCATCCGCCAAGCTACATCCAGGTGCTTTTGCAAAAGTTAATCTGGATGTTGAGAATATAACTGCTGTAGTCATTCCTACACAGGCAATCATTCCTCAGACTCGTGGCAAAAAAGTAGTTATTTCTAAAAATGGCAAAGCTATTTTTCAGGATGTGGTTACTGGATTACGGGATGAGAGTAATATACAGGTAACTCAGGGGTTAGCTGCTGGTGATACAGTAATCACAACAGGCCTATTGTTTGTTAAACCTGATCAGAGTCTTAAATTTACAAAGGTTGAAGAGTAGTTGATTCGTCTTGGGCTGCAAACGCTGAGATTCTGGTACATATGCCTTTGTGCATCTGTTGGCTCGTTGAAAAATTTTATTAGGGTATTTTCCTTTCCGCATTCTTTAATTTAGTAGTAGACTATGAGTTTACCCTCACTTAGTTTAAAACGTCCGGTGCTGGCAGTAGTTATGTCAGTGCTTATCATAGTTTTTGGGGGCATTGGCTATACATATCTGGGTGTTCGTGAATATCCTGCCATTGACCCACCGGTTATTACTGTAAGTACATCCTATACAGGTGCCAATCCGGACATTATAGAGTCTCAGATTACAGAGCCTCTCGAAAAATCTATCAATGGCATTCAGGGTATTCGTAACATTTCATCTACGAGTTCATTGGGATCGAGCCAGATCACGGTTGAATTTACACTGGATGTTGATCTGGAACAAGCAGCCAATGATGTGCGTGATAAAGTATCTCAGGCTACACGAAACCTACCTCAGGATATTGATGCACCGCCAGTTGTTGCCAAGGCTGATGCCAATGGTGATCCTATTATGTTTATTCCTGTACAGAGTACAACCCGAAATGTAAATCAACTTTCAGATTATGTAGAGAATATTCTTCAGGAACGACTTCAAACAGTAAAAGGTGTGAGTCAGGTAAATGCATTCGGACTAAAAAGATATTCCATGCGGCTCTGGATAAATCCGGTAAAGCTGGCTGCCTATCGGTTAACCATACAAGATGTACAAGCTGCTTTGAATCGGGAAAATGTAGAATTGCCTGGTGGAAAAGTATATGGAAACCAAACAGAGCTAACCGTAAAAAGTTATGGACGTCTTACTACTGAGGATGAATTTAACAATCTGATTATACAACAGACTGCCAACCAGGTGATTCGCTTTAAAGATATTGGAACTGCAGAACTGGGATCTGAGAATGAAGAAACAGGGGCGATGCGGAATAATGCTACCAATATATCCATGGTTGTGATTCCACAACCGGGAGCTAATTATATTGAAATTGCCGGTGAGATTTATAAGCGTCTGGACGAAATAAAGAAAGAATTACCTCCTGATATGATTATAGATATAGGAGTTGATAAGTCGCGATTTGTTAAGAAAGCAATTGAAGAAGTAGAAGAAACGCTGATCATTTCTTTTGTGCTGGTGGTGATTGTCATTTACTTTTTCTTTAGGGACTGGCTTATAGCTATACGGCCATTGATTGATATTCCGGTTTCGTTGATAGGAACATTCTTCATCATGTATATCTTCGGATTTTCTATCAATGTCTTGACATTGCTGGGGATAGTACTGGCAACGGGATTAGTGGTAGATGATGGGATTGTGGTAACTGAAAATATCTTTAAAAAGCTGGAGCAGGGAAAAAACCGGTATCAGGCAGCTAAAGAAGGTTCTGAAGAAATATTTTTTGCTGTTATTTCTACCAGTATAACATTGGCTGTGGTATTCTTACCTATTATATTCCTTCAAGGGTTTGTAGGTAGTTTATTCCGCGAGTTTGGAATAGTAGTAGCTGCAGCTGTGTTGATTTCTGCCTTTGTCTCTTTGTCACTTACACCTGTATTGAGTGTACGCCTGGCAAGTGATCATAGCAAACCTACCTGGTTTTATCGTAAAACAGAGCCTTTCTTTCAATGGATGGATCAGTCATATCGGTCTTCGCTGGAAAAGTTCATGCAGGTTCGCTGGTGGTCTTTTGTTATTATTGGTATTTGCTTTGTGGCTATTTACTTCATTGGGTCTAACCTTCAATCTGAATTAGCACCTTTAGAAGACAGAAGCTTAACACGGATTTCTGTTACCTTGCCCGAGGGTGCAAGTTATGAAAGTACAGAACGCTTTATTACCGATATCTCTCAATTTGTGATGGACTCTATTCCGGAAGAGAAGATGGTCTTTGGGATTACCGCCCCCAGTCGCGGATCAAGTGCTCCTGTTAATAATGGCTTTGTAACAGTATTGTTAAAAGATCCACAGGATCGGGGTCCTAATGGACGTACACAGCAGGAAGTTGTTGATTACCTCAATCAAAATATGCGTCGGTTTAATCAGGCAAGGGCATTCCCAACGCAGGAGCAAACCATACAAATAGGATTTGGAGGAACCTCTTTACCTGTTCAGTTTGTAATCCAGAACCTGAACTTTGAGAAGATGAAGGAACGGTTGCCCAAGTTTATGGAGGAAGTACAGAAAGATCCTACGTTTCAGATTTCAGATGCAAACCTTAAATTCAACCGTCCGGAGTTATATGTTACGATTGATCGGCTGAAAGCAACAGAGTTGGGAGTATCTGTATTGGACGTATCCAATACTTTACAACTGGCACTCAGTAATAGGAGATTTGGCTATTTTCTGATGAATGGTAAACAGTATCAGGTAATTGGACAGGTAGAACGCGCCGATCGTGATGCCCCATTGGATCTGAAGTCGTTTTATGTGCGGAGTAATCGGGGTGATCTGATTCAACTGGATAATCTGGTACAGATGGAAGAAACTTCTAATCCTCCACAGATATTTCACTTTAATCGGTTTAAGTCTGCTACTGTTTCTGCTTCTCTTGCTCCTGGTAAAACGCTTGGAGATGGTATTAAAGCCATGCAGGCTATAGCTGAGAGAACCTTGGATGACAGTTTTAGTACAGATTTATCAGGACCTTCACGCGACTTCGCGGAGAGTACATCTAATACCAGTTTTGCTTTGATACTGGCTTTAGCCTTAATCTATCTGATTCTAGCTGCTCAGTTCGAGAGTTTTACAGATCCTTTTATTATCATGGTAACTGTTCCTCTCGCCTTTGCCGGGGCATTGTTTTCGCTTTGGATTTTTAATCAGACACTAAATATATTTTCACAGATCGGTATTATTATGCTGATAGGTCTGGTAACCAAAAACGGTATCTTGATCGTAGAATTTGCAAATGAAAAAAGAAAAGAAGGTTTGCCGAGAATGGAAGCAGCTGTGGAGGCTGCGGCGATGCGGTTAAGACCTATTCTGATGACGAGTCTGGTAACTGCATTTGGTGCATTACCTATTGCATTATCATTAGGAGCAGCATCAAAAAGTCGTATTCCTTTGGGAATTGTAATTGTAGGGGGAATTATGTTTTCATTGATGTTAACATTGTATGTGATTCCTGCTATTTATTCTTATTTTTCACGTAAGCAAACGGTACATTCAGAAGAGGAAGAGCACAAACACGTTGTGCCTGCTGAGTGATGATAAAGGAAATTTGTCTGTACAATATAAGTAGAAGATGTCTCTTCCATTCAAACTATACAATTTTTGACTCATTTTAGTGTTATTTTAAAAGTGAAGAATTCTCTTTGTTTATATATCATCCTGGCGATATGTGTTTTTCCTTCATTGGCTATCGCACAGGAAGCATTGACATTGCAACAAGCTGTAGACATTGCTTTGCAAAACAATTATTCTATCAAAGTAATACGAAATCAGCAACGAATTGCCGAGAACGATTACACCATTGGAAATGCTGGTTATTTGCCTGTTGTAAATGGAACTTTGCAGACTAGTAATACTTATAATGGTTTCTATAAACAAGAACAATACCGGACTGCACAGACAGCCAGAGGGGATAGTGCCTATACTGTTGTTCAGGAGTTCAGTGGATTAAATAACCTGGGATTAACAGGTGGTATCAATGTAAACTGGACAATCTTGGGAGGTGCATTGGCTACTACATACAAACGTCTGGAAGAGCTAAGAGAAGCAGGACGTGAGAATACAGAGATAACCATCGAAAATACTGTAGCATCAGTAACCAATGCTTACTTCAATATTATTCAGCAGGAACAACGTCGGGTAGTATTGGAAGATGCACTTAAAATTTCTCAGGAACGACTGCGTTTGGCTAAGAATCGCTATGAAGTAGGAAGTGGCTCTCGACAAGAGTATTTATCTGCACAAGTTGATTACAATACAGATCAATCTGCATTAATTACACAGGAGCAATTAGTAACGAATGCGAAGATAACCTTAAATCAGTTATTGATTCGTCCGGCAGATGTTGCTATTGTAGCTACAGATACTATGCTGGTTAATACTAATTTGAATATAATTGAATTACGTTCTGCTGTGGAAAGACAGAATCCAAGTCTTTTGCTGGCACAACGTAATAAAAATATAGCTTACCTGGATGCAAAACTTGTTAGAGCCCAACGCTTACCTTTGGTTAATGTATTTACAGGCATAACTGGAAATTACCAAAATAGCAGGGCGTCTGTAGTTCCAAACCTAACCAGAAGTATGTATGTGAATTATGGGGCTACGGCTACTATTCCTATTTTCAATGGAAATAATCTGAATCGTCAGGCTCAGAATGCCAGAATTACTCAGCAGAATGCAGAGTTTCAATTCGAAGATCTTAAAACACAAGTTTTGGCTGATTTACAGGTAGCTTATGTCAATTACTCCAATAGTTTGCGTTTGATTGAGTTGGAGCGGCAAAACGTAGCAGTAGCACAACAAAACGTTACTATTGCATTGGAACGTTATAAAACAGGTGTAACCACTTCTCTTGAAGTTCGGGATGTACAACGTAATGCAGTAGCCGCAGGTAGCCGATTGATCGATGCTATTTACAATGCCAAACTTGGCGAGATAGAACTAATGAGATTAAGTAGCCAGATTGTACAATAAGGCAGAGTATCTTTTCTGAAGTCATAAAAAAAGCCTTAACTGAAACAGTTAAGGCTTTTTATTTCCAAACACTACACTCAAACTATAGGGAATTTATCAACTATGAAAATATTTCTTATTGGTTAACTACTTCTTTTCTATTTTCTTCCTTCTGTGTCTCTTCTTCCTGCCATTGACCACACCTGCGTGCATAGGCTTGTCTGAGTTTTTCCTTTTCCTCTGGTGTCATGGATGATAAATGTTTTTCCATTTTACGACGCCAATACCCTCTTTTGTTCGCTTTGCTCTTCCATAAAGGACGTACTCCACATAATAACAAACGAGAGATAACAAAAATTCCTAATGCCTGACTGAAAGTGATCATTGGGCCAGAAAAAAGTGAAGGAACTGTCAGATTCCACAATTTCATGATAACCCATCCAAATAGAAAGAAACCTACTGAAATGAAAAAGGCCACCTTTAGAGCATACAAGATCCAGTGTCTTCTCATGATTATAAAATTAAAATATTATCAATCCGCAAGTCACCTTTTACTGAACAAGACAGGTGAGTCTGATCTGAATTGTATTATGTTTAATTTCCTACTATTTCGTCATACAACGTTTCCAGACGCTTACGTAAATGCAAAACGGCATATCTCTTTCTGGAAAGAAGCGTATTGACTGTAACACCTGTTGTTTCTGAAATTTCTTTAAAGCTTTTGCCTTCCAGTTCGTGCCATACAAAAACTTCCTTTTGTTCATCTGGTAGCTCTTCCAGTGCTTCTGCCAGTGTGTCCCACATGCGGGTACGGGTGTACGTACTTTCAGGACCATCTTGAGGGTCAAAAAGAAGCTTTGAGAGATTCCAGCTTTCTTCATCCTCTCCATGGTTCAAATATTGTTCCAGTGATTCTGGTTTTTTCTTTCTGTACCGATCAATTATTTTATTACGGGCTACTCTAAATAACCAGGCACTAATTTGTTCTATTGGTTCAAGCACATTAAACGTTTCTGCTAGTTGGTAGAATACATCCTGCAAAATATCTTCTGCATCTGTTTTTTCTGGGACACGCTTGCGAATAAATGCCAACAATCTTTGTTTTTCGTGCTGGAATGCTAGTTTAAGCGTCTGGTTTTTTATGTCTTGTGTTGCGGGCAACAATGACAGACTATCGTTCATCTCTATGTTCAGTAAAGTACTTCCTTGTTTACTAGGAAGACGTTGTGATGTATGGTCATATTTTATCAGAATAACATTTTTTATTTTTAAAACGTGCCATTTTATCTAATTTTCCTACTCTATGCTTAGGACGGTAGTAGGTAAGTGTATAAAAATCACTGAATCTTATCTGAAAGTGCCTATTTTACAGCAATGATATGTTATGAATTTGCCCATTTTTATGTATTCTGACAGCTTTTACTTTACTTAATAATTAGTACTATTCATTTATGCAGTGGTTATATCTTTTTTTTGCTCTTATGGCTGGAGTAGGAGTTTCTACTCAATTAGGTGTTAATTCTCAGTTACGTAACACCGTGATCAATCCTATTCTGTCAGCACTTATCTCTTTTTCGGTTGGTACAATTGTTCTGGCTATCTATATGGTGGCCAACTCCCGTAATTCTATACCATCTTTTGACGTGCTGAGAAATATAGTCTGGTGGAAATGGATGGGAGGAGTACTAGGTGCTTTGTATGTTACTGCCGCTATTATGATTGCACCACGGATTGGAGCTGCAAATTTTGTGAGCCTTGTCATTGCTGGTCAGTTACTGGCCACGTTATGGTTTGATCATTTTGGCTATCTGGGTTTTACTATTCATCCTGTCAACATTTACCGACTGCTTGGTGCTATGCTAATTGTTTTAGGTGTATACCTTATTCAGAAGTATTAATATAAGTCTCATTTTTCTGAATATGGAAAAAGATAGAAAAAATATATTCTTTTTAAGGTTGATTTTTGTCATTATCCTTATGGCTACAGATTATTTTTGTAATTTCGTGTTCCTACCTAACTACCGAAATATTTTATGAGAGCCATTTTAAAAGCTGGCAGTGTTGTATCTGTTGTTCTGTTACTAATGTTAGTATGTAGCTGTAAGAAGACAACATCAGCCGATAATCAGAAAAAGATTCTCGCTCCAGACCCATTGAACAATGCGGTTACCAAGCTGACTCAGGTCATTACCCATGATATATTTTCACCGACAGTTGCCAGCCGTATCTATATGTATTCCAGCGTAGCCGCTTATGAGGCTTTGGTACCCCTTAATTCGGATTATCAGTCACTAACTGGCCAGCTAAAAGGCTTTACCGCAGGGCCGAAACCAGAAGCTGCACAAACCTATTGTTTTCCGCTGGCATCTGTACATGCATTTATGAAAGTGGCTCGTACGCTTACATTTTCTGTAGAGATGTATGATGAGTTTGAAAATAAATTGTATGAAGATTACAAAGACATGGGCATACCTGATGATGTCTTTGACAGATCTATTGCCTTTGGTGATAGTGTAGCTGCACACGTGATACGATACTCCTCAAAAGATAACTACAAACAGACCCGTGGATTTCGTCATACCATTACCAATCAGCCTGGTACCTGGGTGCCTACTCCTCCTGGTTATATGGATGGTATAGAACCTCAGTGGTTTAAGATCCGTACTCTGACGCTTGATTCTGCTTCTCAGTTTAAACCTGTGCCACCACCTGCCTACAACACAGATAAGAACAGCGCCTTTTTTAAAGAAGCACAGGATGTATATGATGTAACTACACATATGACAGAGGAGCAAAAATGGATTGCCAATTTCTGGGATTGCAATCCTTTTAAACTCAATGTAGCCGGACACGTAAATTTTGCAACCAAAAAAATGTCTCCGGGAGGGCATTGGATGAGTATCTCTAATATTATTTCGCGTCAGTATAAAGCGGATATTATGAAAACAGCTGAGACTTACGCATTGGTATCTATTGCGTTGTTTGATGGCTTTATCAGCTGCTGGGATGAAAAATACCGCAGTGTGCGAGTGCGTCCGGAAACAGCCATCAATCAATTGATTGATAAAGATTGGACTCCTTTTTTGCAAACACCTCCATTTCCTGAATATACCAGCGGGCATAGTGTGATTTCGACTGCCTCTGCTACGGTACTTACTCATCTATATGGAGATAATATCTCTTTTGTAGATTCTACAGAAGTTCAATATGGGATTCCCCCTCGTTCGTTTAAGTCGTTCCGTCAGGCTTGTGAGGAAGCTGCTATCAGCCGTTTATATGGTGGTATCCATTATCGGTCTGCCATTGAAGTGGGGCTCGTACAGGGAGGTCAGGTAGGAGAATGGGTGTTGGGTCATATACAAACACATAAAGTGATAGCTACAAAATCGGAACCAACGAAACAAGCGAACTAGAATCACCTATTTAGTATATTTGCTATGTCAGACAGAAATGCTTCGTGCGCCTCTGTCTGACATTTGTGTTTTACTAAATACTGGAAAATATGAAAGTTATAGCTCAGATACCCAAAGAAGATTGCCATGTTACGCTTTTTAGCTGGAATGGAAAGTATATTGTTAAAATAGAGCAGGGGCTGCTGGAACAAACCTATAAAATCAATGCAATGGATATTACAGGAGAAAGCGATGTGTACAACCTGATTGAAAACGAAGCCTTTATGCAGTCGGTGCGGACGAGATTTGATGCTATGAATGAGTCATTGCAAATAGCTATGGATATTTTCTGATATATCTAACTCCACAATTTCTTATTTTGGAGTTAGAATTTATTTTGTCAGATCAGTAGTGTGTTTGAGTGTAGTTTGTAGCATAAGTGGAGCATGCGTATAGTTATATGCAAACTGCCATGTGAAGAATAGCTCCAGATTGTTCGGGTTAGAAAGTTTTTTACCCGGAACAAACCGCAAGTTTTGTGTTTGATTGGAATTCGGTGCAAAAAAAATCTACGTGTATGATTCAAGTCACACTTTTGATCTGAATATAACTAGGCACACTATATCCCTATGGTAAGCCTTTGATTTGTCCGTTCGGTTAGAATAGAAAGATTTTAGCTGAACAATAGCTGCTAAAAAAATAGTCAAAGATTGGCAACTAAAATGTCCAATCTTTGACTATTTAAACAGGGTTATGCAGATACTGTATCAGATGCTTTAGAAGCCGAGAGATTTAGTGATTGCAGACATTCGGCATAAAGGACCTCTGCTAATCTATCATCTGGAATGACATAGCGGGCACTGACATATTTTATGGGCTTGCCATTGTCGTCAAGTATAGGGGAGATGGTGGCATCGACCCAGTAATGAGTGCCATCTTTTGCTCTGTTTTTGATAACGCCTCTGAATATCTTTCCTTGTTTGATTGTCTGCCAAAGGATTTTGAATAATTCTTTAGGCATATCCGGATGACGGAAGATATTATGAGGTTTGCCTATTAATTCCTCTCTACTATATTTGGAGACTTTACACAATTTATCATTGACAAGAAGAATGGTCCCATGTTGATCTGATTCAGATAAAACAGTTGTATGACCAAACACTTGTTCCCGATTTTGTAATTCCTCTTTTAATACATCACTTTCATGCAACTGGCGAGTCAGTTCTTCCTGTGTGGCTGAAAGCTCTTCCATGTTCTGCCGCATCTCCTCTTCCTGACTGCGCAATGTTTCGGCCTGTTGTTGTGCCAGTTCCAGTAGATGCTTGGTTGTGCTATTAATTTTTAAAGTAGAAAATGTAGATGCAATACTTTCTCCCAACTTCTCAATAAAGCTAATTTGATAAGGCTCAAAAACATGAAAAGAAGCTAGTTCCAATACACCATATACTTTTTCATTCACTTTAAGAGGAACCAGCAACAGACAGGTTGGATTGGCTTTACCCAATCCGGAAGTGATATTTACATAATCCTCTGGAATATCAGTCAGAAGAATACTATCTGCTTCAATATAACACTGGCCTACCAGACCTTCGCCTACTTCTATTTTTTTGTGAAGGTATTTTTTACGATCATAGGCATAACAGGACAACATTTCGAGAAAGATCTCCTGTGGGTTTTCCTCATTAGTGACAAATAAACCTCCCTGATTAGCACCAATGTATCTGACCAGTTCTTTGATTAACAGACTAAAGATTTGTTCAAGATCAGTAGAATGTGAATGAAGTATTTCTGCAAATCGGGTATGTCCTTCATTTGCCCAGCTACGTTGGCGGTCTTCTTCTGCAATCCGTTTCATTTGTTCCTGCATTTCCAGCAATGAAGAGATCAATGGATTGTTTGTATCTGATATCTGAGTAGTATCCAGTTTCCCCTGGCCAATATTTTGAATCAAAAGCGTGGCATCTTGAGTTGCTACTCTTAATTCTTTGGCTTCTTCCCGAAATTTTTGATATTCTTTTAACTTTCGTCCACTAATGATATTAAATAGAAATGGCATATAGTATAAGCTGAATGACAAGAGAGTAATTACATTTTAACTTAGGCAATTATAATGAGCTTTGATATACCCTATGTTGACTCAAAGGAATAATACCTGATAGCTTCTTATACTTGTAAAATAAGGGAAATTGCCCGAGAAAGCTCAATTTGTAAACAAGTAGCCAGGCTTAAAAAGCGTAAGTAATAGCCATGTCTTTACCTTTTTAGAACATGTACTCTAGGTTTTTCTGTGGATAAGCACTTTAAAAAGTATCAGATACATTTTGGTTATATAAAAGGTTATACAAAGAAACACTTCATGATTTGACTATTACTAGTGCAATTGTATCCTGCAGAAAGCGAAGAAAATAATGAATCATAGCCGTATGTTGGGTGTATCCTTCTGACAAACTTTATATGGATATGCAAATGAAGACAAGAATAACATCTGGTAAGTATCTATATCACTTAAACAACATAGACGCATTTTCTATTTGAGGTATACTTATTTGATAAAACTTTCAATGTAAGACCTGTAGGAGTTTTTGTGTAAAAGTTTGATTAAGAAAAGTATACGAATAGTATAGTTTGTCAATGAAGGTATCTCAACAATAATATATCCACCTCTGAATAAAGCATATATTATTGTTGAGATACCTATACCCTTTGATACATTATAAGCGAAGTGGTTGCCATCTCAGATAGGTTGCGGAACGCCATATCCATTCCAGTGGTCCATACTTGAATCGGGATAACCACCATTTGCTAAACTGCATCTGTAGTAGAAAGATAGGCGCTGATAGCAAAAAGCAGATCCAAGGAGGAATTATTCCAACCAAACCCAAACCACAATACCCGTAAAAAAGTAAAAGGCCTATAATTGTTTGAAAAACATAGCTGGTGAGTGCCATTTTGCCTACTGGGGCAAAATGTAGCAACCTGGAATTCCAGACAGGTTTTGAGAATAAAAGTGTGATACCTACAATATAAAATAGTGTTAGTAATGCATTAAAAGAATCATAAATGGTCATAAAGATAAATAGAATAGCTGGAGGAGGTTGTGGGTTATTATTGTACATGACACCCAGACAAATACCTGTTATCAACAAGGCCAATGCTATAAACCCGCTGTATTGTAAGACCTTTTTGAAAAATAGTTTGTTTACAGGAAATTGTTCAAATATTTTTTTCCTACCTGCATAGAGACCTAGTAGAAAGAAGCCGAATGTAATATAGATGCGGCCACTTTCAATCTGGAAGTTTTTCTTCATTTCTAATGCTTTAAAATTAGCTTTTAGATTTTCTGCATAACTGCCATGCATCATAATCTGGTAGTATTGTTCTGTATCCTTCTCGGATTGCTTATTTTGTTGTTCCTGTTGTGCTTTAGAGGGTTGAGGCAGATATTGCTGATAAATAGCTGTAAGGCGTGTAGGTATGTTAATGACTAATAAAATGGCAAGAGTGAGTATGATTTTGTCAGGTAGTTTTCTGAAAAGGAGCAATAAAAATCCCAGAGGTGCATAAATACTCAGAATGTCTCCTCTCCAGTGTAAGCTGTGTACCAGACCAATCAGGCCAAGGATAACTAGTCGCCAGGCATAACGTCCTAAAAAATTACCTGCTTTCTTCTCAAAACTGAATAACTGGAGTGCAAAGCTTAAGCCAAACAGAAAAGAGAAGAAGGAAAAGAATTTTCCCCGAACCAATACTTCACTGATAAATTGAGTAATGCCATTTAGGATCTGTTGCCAGACTGGAATATTTTCAAATGCCTTCTGATAGATAGAGCTAGGTAAAGGGCCTCCATCAAACCAGCTAACAATATGCGCAATTAAAATACCTAGTAGTGCAAATCCTCGCAGGGAATCTACCACCTGAAGCCGGTTTGTAGCCGACTCAATGGTGAGTGCTTGGGGAAGGGTTTCAGTAGTTGTAGTCATAGTGAGTAGTTTTGGTATAATATCCGAAAACTACTCAACTAATAGGAGAGAATTGTGATATGAGGAGAGTAAATAGGTTGATAGTGAGTATTTTATATTTGTGTTGTTAGCGATTGAAGTGTAAAGATATGGGAGATTGTTCTTCCTGACTAATCATTTGATAGATAGCCTGAATGGTATCATATCCCTGTTGTCCTTCCCATAAAATACAAACGTTATTCTCTGTATTACTATTTGTTAGGCGGGCCCCAAAAACGCCCTTCCCCAAATGTTGCTGTACCAATTGTATCAATCTGTCTGCAACTGGGTTGCTCAGTCCTAAGGCTGCATAACTTGTATGAGATTGAAACATCCAGTTACCTAATTGTTGTAATGATTTTTGTCTTCGTTCTACCTCGTCAGTTTCTGGCATGTGTTGCAAGAGGAGAGAAAAATATTGAGCTCGTATGTTTTCGTAAATAGGATATACTGTAGCTTGAAAGACAGGATAGGAAATGTCTGGAAAGACAGATAAAGCTGGATCAATCAAGATACCTGACTTCTCCAGAAAAGTACTGCCTTGAACGTGCTTGGGTAGCCATTTATAACGATTGTCAAATTCATTTGGGGTAATATTTGCCAAGTAGCCATTATACAGCAGATTTTCTCGATTGCCAGTCTTTCTGGCTTTGTCTAATTCGTGTGGATAGGTACCATCGTAGAGGGAAATCATGGTATATCCTATGGATGCAGCAGTATAGGCTTGCCCCCGCAGAGTTGATTGCTTGTTTGATTTAGGACCCAGGTTAATGGCTGCAAAGCCAAGACCTTCTGGAATGATAAAAGTAGAAGATACGTGGTCAGGCTGACATAGTATTGGCAAAATGTGTCCTGGTTTTACATAGTAACTAGCCAATGTGTTGACCAATGGAAAATGATGGAGACTAAGCAACTGCAATGCAGTGTGAGCAAGCATTGGAAGTTCATTTTCGGTCAATATAATCTGATTAGCTTCTGCCAGTGCTTTCAATATACTTATGGCAAGAGCCTCCTCCTCAGATTCAGTTTCTGTTTGCTTTAAAGGCGATTGTATATAGATATCCAATCCTGTCAGAGCAATATTCTGTTGAATAGAAAACAGTACTATGCAGGCTGCTACTAGACCTGTTGTATAATGGCTAGCAGTAATATCACAAAGAATAGATTGGTTGACAGTACGATCTTGTTGTAGTAATGCAGATATATCAATCTGAAAGTCAGGAAATGCTGTTGTCGATTGTTTGTAAAGGCGAATCGTTGTATCATTGCGTAATGCAAGTATGATAGAAATACACGTCTGTACTGGCGTGAATAATACCAGTGATCCTGCATATTCTGCTGTTCCTCCCATCACATCCAGGCACTCGAAAGTAGATTGTGTAAAACGTGGATTTGTATTATTTACAAAGAAGTTATCTGAGCTCATAGTGCGAAATTAGTGTTTTTTTGCAGGAAATATACCTGAGTTCGTATATCGCTTTGAAGAGTTGATCAGATCCGGCAAAAGAGTACTAACGTTTACATTTCTATCTATCTAGCTACTAATCAGATACAAACCATATACCGTAACCCTATGAATAAATGTTTTACCGCCTCAGTATTTGTTGTATTTTTTCTGCTGAATAGCTTTCGCCTATCTGCAGAAGTTCATCTGCCTAAATTGGTTGGTGATAATATGATTATTCAGAGAGATACCCGAGTAAATATATTTGGTACTGCATTACGGGTAGAGCGGGTGACTGTTGTATTCATGAATCGTATTTATGCTGCATTGCCGGATGAAAACAGCGAATGGGTGATTTCATTACCTCCATTGCCTGCCGGTGGGCCCTACGAAATGGAGATCTTTGGGAAGAATACACTTAAGATCCGTAATATAATGATTGGGGATGTCTGGCTGGCATCTGGACAGTCTAATATGGAATGGAAGCTAGCAGATAAAGTAACTAATCACCAGATTGAAATCGCCAATGCCAATTATCCTGATATTCGATTTATAGATGTGAAAAATACCATTTCAGGGCAAGCAGAAACTGATTTTGAGTCGGAAGGATGGCAGGCATGTTCTCCAAAAACAGCAGGTAAATTTTCAGCGGTAGCCTATTTCTTTGCTCGTGATGCATTCAAAACCCATAATGTACCCGTTGGAATTATTCAGGCGGAATGGGGAGGAACACCTGCTGAAGCGTGGGTTAGTACAACTACGTTGAGGCAGTTTCCAGAGTTTAAAGATGCCGCAGAGAAGCTTGATAAATGTACTATCAATCTGACAGAATTGTCAACTGCATATACTACGCGTCTGGAAGCATGGAAGAAAACTGTGCCTAAACTAGATAGAGGGTATACAGGTAAAAGACCCTGGTATGAGAAAAAAATAAAAGATGAAGAAACCTGGAAGTCTATGAAGCTTCCATGCTACTGGGAAACGGCTGGATTGGGAGGATATGATGGTGTAACCTGGTTCCGCAAAGAAATTGAAATACCCCGATCAGAAGCAGGGCAAACATTGACGTTATGTCTGGGGAAAATAGATAATGAAGATATTACCTGGTTTAATGGAGAAAAGATTGGAGAGACCAAAGAAGCCAATCAAGTTAGAAAATACACTATACCTGGTAAGTTGGTTAAAGCAGGCAGAAATGTAATTGTTGTTCGGGTGAATGATACACATGGTAATGGAGGCATATGGGGTAATCCGGCTGATTTGAAGATATTGTCACCTTATTATTCAGTTTCTCTGGCTGGCGAATGGAAATATAAGACTGCAGTAGATGTAAGTCGTATGCCCAAATATCCAACCGAATTGCGGGATCAGAACTCACCAGGAGTGCTATTTAATGGAATGATTGAGCCTGTCATTCCTTATACTATCAAAGGTGTAATCTGGTATCAGGGTGAATCCAATGCAACACGAGCGTATCAGTATAGAAATCTTTTTCCTGCATTGATACGGGACTGGCGTGCTGCCTGGAAGCAAAAAGATGACTTTGCCTTCTTATTTGTACAACTAGCCAATTATAAGGCTGCTACTCCTCAGCCTGGTGAAAGTGACTGGGCAGAACTGCGAGAAGCACAAACCTTTACATTAAACGAACCCAACACTGGTATGGTGGTGAGCATTGATATAGGGGATGCAAACGATATTCATCCCCGAAATAAGCTGGATGTAGGAAAGCGTTTGTTTCTGGCAGCTCGTAAGGTAGCTTACAAAGATTCGACGGTAGTAAATGCATTTGGGCCTTTGTATAAGTCCATGACTATCGAAAACAATAAAATTCATATTCTTTTTGACAATGCCTCAGGTGGACTTAAATCCAAGAATGGTGCACTGAAAGGATTTGCCATAGCTGGATATGATAAAAAGTTTTACTGGGCTAATGCACGAATTGATAGCAATACCGTGGTTGTCTGGTCTGAGATGGTCCCAAAGCCAACAGCTGTACGTTATGCTTGGGCTGATAATCCGGAAGGATGTAATCTCTACAATGCAGAAGGGTTGCCTGCTTCTCCGTTTCGCACAGATCAATGGCAGGGACTCACATTTAATGCAAAATAAGGATTAAGAGAAAAATACATACTACAATTGCTATGAAAACCAGATCAAATGTTTGGGTTCTTTTTACATTGGGAGGAGTGTTAGTTATTGCTACCACATTGCTTCTATGTAGTGCTATCCCTGCTAAAAGTTTTAAAACTACTCAGCTTGAGTTTGAGCGGGTAAAAGATGCCTATGAGGAAAAAGAAACAGTGACACAGAAATTGTTTTCAGATAAAGGATTGACAATAAATCAATCGGAGATTTTTTTGAGGGTTTTTAAGAAAGAAAAGCAACTGGAGTTATGGGCTAAAGAGAAGGGCGCAAATAAAACTTTTCAGCTACTCAAAACTTATAAAATATGCTCTGCGTCTGGTGAACTGGGACCTAAACGCAAACTGGGAGATTATCAGGTGCCCGAAGGATTTTATGTTATCAATAGATGGAATCCTGTGAGCAATTTTCATTTGTCACTAGGAATTAACTACCCTAATGCTTCAGATCGAATCTTATCAGATAAAAAACATCCGGGTGATGATATTTTTATTCACGGTAATTGTGTCAGCATTGGATGTATGGCAATGACCGATCCTATGATTAAAGAGATCTATATTGCGTTTGTAGAAGCTAAAAATGCTGGACAAGGGCTAGTGCCTGTGCATATTTTTCCTTCAAAACTCAATGATTCATCCTGGGATTCTCTTCAGGTAACTACCTTGGATGATCCTTCTTTACTGGCATTCTGGAAAAATCTGAAACCTGGTTATGAATGGTTTGAGAACAAGAAAACGTTGCCTAAAGTGAGTGTGGATACCAAAGGAAGATACTCCTTCCAGTGAGTATTGTTCTAATGAGAATTTTGTTCGGATAAAGAACCTTGTTATGCATACCGATTTCCAGACAAAACGATTTCTTATCTTTTGTTAACGATTTTTCTGAAGTGAGTCTGTTAGCTTTGTCATATCAATAATCAGTCAACTAACAGATACTCATCATGAAACTTACTATCAAACTTGAAGAAATCGCTATGTTTATAGCTGCTGTCTATTTCCTTTCAATCTATAATCTTGGTTTGTCTGCCTGGGTTTGGTTTTTATTGTTTTTCGCTCCTGATCTGGGAATGTTGGGGTATATAGTCAATACGCGTGTTGGTGCATTGACATACAATTTGTTTCATCACAAAGGCATTGCAATCAGTTTGAGTTTGATAGGTTATTTTTTACATAATGATATACTGATTGCATCTGGAGCATTACTTGTAGCGCACGCAGCATTTGATCGTATGCTAGGTTTTGGCCTTAAATACAATGACAATTTTAAACACACTCACTTGAGCGATGTTGCTTATGAGTTATAAGCAACATTCCTGTAGAGAATAAATATTGCTCACATATAGACTAGAATATACATACTGCGGCTTTAGTCTAATCCATAGATTGATTCTTGTTAAGAAGAAAATCCAGAAGATGATGTAGTTTGTCTCTTAAATCAACTAACTCCTGCAGATTTAATTCTTCAGAGCTTAGGCAAGACATTAGTCTTCCGGGAATGGTGCTGGCTTGTTGTTGTAAGGCTCTACCTTTTTCTGTAAGGGCAACAATTACTTTTCTTTCATCTTCTTCTGAACGCGTGCGTTGAAGCAGTTCCATGCCTTCCATACGTTGCAAAAGAGGAGTCACTGTATTGGTATTTAAAATCAGCTTTTGCCGGATTTCATTGACTGTAATTTTATCCTTCTCCCATAAAACCAGCAGAACCAGGTATTGAGGATATGTTATTCCTAGCTCATCCAGAAATGGTTGGTACTCTCTTGTAATCAAGCGGGATGCTGCATATAAAGGAAAGCAGAGTTGATTTTCAAGTTTTAAGTGCTCTTCTATCATACTTTTAGCAACTATTAGATATCTGTCCAGCTCTCTATGATTTGGAAAGCTGGGTGTTATAAACAGACAAATTTACTGAAAAATCTTTTCCAGGTATTTTTCAATGGCTTCCGGTTTGGTAATAGGAGCAAATCGTTTGACTGGCTTCCCATTTTTATCGATCAAAAATTTAGTAAAGTTCCATTTGATGCGTCCTCCTAATAATCCCGGAAGTTCTTTTTTCAGGTATTTAAAAACAGGATGAGCATCTGTTCCATTTACCTCTATTTTATGAAACATCTGGAATGTGACACCATAGTTGATGACACAACCTTCTGCAATAGACTTTTCATCTCCAGGCTCCTGATTGCCAAACTGATTACAGGGAAAACCCAGAATGACAAGACCTCGGTCTTTGTATTTCTCATATAGTTTTTCAAGTCCTTCAAACTGAGGCGTAAGACCACATTGGCTAGCTGTATTTACTACCAGAACAGTTTTTCCTTTATAGGTATCCATAGATATGTCCTTACCCTGTAAACTGCGGGCAGACAACTGATAAAATGGCGTATTGCTCATATAAGTTTTTAGTTAGTGGATTGTCTGCTTTTTCTCCAACTGCTCCAAGCACCTGTAGACCACAATGCCCAGATTACCAGAACAGGCTGGAAGAACAAGCGGATCAGGCGAGCTTTGTCCGAATTCAATCCAAAAGCATCTATTTTATTTACATACTGAGATATATTTCCCGGAAACACAAGAACAAAAAATAAAGCAACTATCCACCCTACCATTGTACGGTATTTACCCAGAAAGATCAATGCAAGACCTAATGCAACCTCTACAATTCCTGATAAAATCACTACTAAATCTCCATTTACTGGCAGCCAGGTTGGGACTTGTGCCAGAAATTCAACTCGTGCCCAGGTAAGATGTCCAATTCCTGCAAATGCGAGATTAAGTCCCAGCAGTATGCGAAATACCGTCTGTACAGTGCTGGTTTGATCTTCTCGTGTTATGTGTGGATTGGCTTTCATAATCTGTTTATTTTAGCGTTACAGAAACGTTCACATTACTATGGATAGCTCTTGAGTAAGGACAGGTAGCATGTGCTTTTTCCAATAATTGTTGCGCTACTTCTCTGTCTACACCCTGAATATCTGCTTCCAATGCCGTTACAAGAGTTATGCCCTCTGTCTCGGATGACTGAAGACCTACGGTAGCTGTTACCTGACTTTCTATACGTAATTTCTGGCTACGTGCGACAAATTGTAACGCACTATCGAAACAGGCAGCATAACCTGCCGCAAATAATTGTTCAGGATTAGTATAATTGCCTCCGTTACCTCCCATCGAATTAGGTATCCGCACTTCCAGATTGAGTATTCCGTCTTCTGTTGAAACTTTCCCGTTTCTACCACCTGTAGCAGTGGCTTTGGTTTCATAAATTGTTTTCATGACTTTGTATATCGTTTGATTTTATATCGTTCACGATACAAAGTAAGTTGTTTTTTATATCGTGTGCGATATTTTTCTTGGTTTTTTTTGCCTGTTATAGATAATTATTTGATTATGAATTTGTTAATAATTTATGAGTGCAAGTGAATATCTCGGAGCTTGACTTTTACTATAAAAATATCCTGCCATTAGTAACTACAAGGCTTACGAGGTTAAGATATGTCTTGTCCAGTAAATTGTACAATAGCAAGGATCTTTTTTCTTTCTGTTTACTACATATACGCTCAACATACTAAGATTCAGATGTTTAAATCATAAAATTGAATCTTTGTTACTAGACTATGGAAAACTACAAAAACAACCTCTGGAAAAAAGCAGGTACATTATTCCTATGTTGGATGGCAATCTTTGCTGTTCAGGGAGCAACTATTTATGTGAAATCCAGCGCTGTTGGAGCTAATAATGGTAGCAGTTGGACAAATGCCTACACCAGCCTCCAAAGCGCACTTGCCACTGCTGTAATTGGAGATGAAATCTGGGTAGCAGCAGGCGTCTATAAACCATCTGTACAAATAGACTTTGATGCCAGTGGTGGAAGTAATATACGCGAGGTTACATTTTCATTGCCTAACGGAGTGAAACTGTATGGTGGCTTTATTGGAACTGAAGTATCTCTCGTTGAACGTAACTGGACACTAAACCGGACTATTCTTAGTGGAGATATTGATAACAATGATATCAATCTGGATGCGAATGCTATTGCAGAAAGTTGGACAGATATTGTTGGCAACAATGCATATCATGTGGTATATACTGCCAATGTAGCAGCAACTACTTTATTGGATGGGTTTATCATTACTGCAGGACGAGCTTATATAGCATCACCTCCCAATACTAATTCTCCTAATCTGGATGGGGCAGGGTGGTATAATAAAATCAGCGCACCACAAAATGCCAGCAGTCCTACTATTGTTCATTGTACATTTCAGGGGAACTATGCAGAATCTGAAGGTGCAGGCTTTTATACAACACCCGGCACTGTCTTCGTGACTATGGAATCTCAGATACGGGAATGTAAATTTATACAAAACAAAGCAAACTTTGCTGGTGGCGCAATTTTTCTGGGTTCTTTCCAGAAAGGAAAGTATTGGGCAGTAATCAGTCAGTGTGAGTTTACCGGAAATCAGGCATATCGCAGAGGAGGCGCATTGGCACTTACTGGTGACAGTACACGGATAGATACCTGTAAGTTTGTTAACAATCAAGCCATTGTAATTTCTGAAGATGGGACAACTCGTCCAGGTTCCGGAGGTGCTGTCAATATGGCTACTACAAAGGCTGGTTTTCGACGTTGTATATTTATTGGAAATTCTGCTACTGGTAATCCTACCGGAGCGTATGAAGGAGGCGGTGGGGGTGCTGTATATATGTCTACCAATGATCCTCAGACAACCACATTGGGAGCTTCCAAGCCGGTATTTATTGCTTGTGGTTTTTATAATAATGTTGCGCAAGGAAATGTAATGGCATGGGGAGGTGCTGCAGTACATTTGAATGATGCAGGGATTTTGAGAGTAAAATATATTAATTGTGTATTTGCTGGCAATCATGCTCAGAACGATGGTGGAGCAGTGGCTAATTTTACACGGGTAATCAGTCCACCTTCAGGGTTTTCTCCAGAAATACGTACAGAGTTTACCAATGCTACGTTCTATGGAAATTCAGCGAATAGAGGAGGTGCTTTATCTAACGACGGATATGTTTCTTCAGGTATAGAGATTCTGACTTCCCGAATTGAGAACTCAATTTTATATGGTAACACGGCTGTTTCCAGTGGGCAGCAGGTGTATAATGATGGAAATGTAAATACCGTATCATATAGTCTGGTACAAGGTTCCGGAGGTAGCGGAGGCGGATGGATTGCCAGTGTAGGTACAGATGGTGGCAATAATAAAGATGCATTTCCTTCATTTGTCAATGCAGCAGATGTAGATGGTGCCGATAATATTCCTGGTACTACAGATGATGGATTGCGGGTAAACAACGGATCTCCTGTTATCAATGCAGGTACTAATGCAGTACCTAATCTGGCAGGTATTACTACTGATTTTGCCGGTGATGCCCGCATCCAGAATAGTAAGGTGGATATGGGTGCTTATGAACGATACTCATTTATTGTTCTGCCGCCGAAATTTTACTGGCTCTATCCATGGAAAATCATTCGTCCGGGTTGTTTAACCTGTCCTTGGGCCATTCGATTTGATAGAGGGATCAATGAAAACCCGCTGGGTTTTGTCTGGCAATCTCCGGCTCAGTTAACAGATCATGGTGATTATGCAGAAGTAGTGGGTACTATTGTGAGTCAGGAAGATCGATCTGTACAGTTTGATGTATATCTCAAGTTAGTCAAACCACAAGACTGGTCAGAGTGGTCTTCCTTGCAGAGAACGTATAAGACAAATACACCTGAAGCGCGAAAAGTGGCAGAACGTACGCATGTTGACTGGACATACTGGACATTATCAGCTCGTGAAAGTTATTTGAAAGGAAAAGGAAGCATTGAAGGAACATTGCAGGTATCTCATGCACCAAAAGACCTGAATACAGGATTTCAGTTGGGAGTCGGAGCCAATGCTCAGGATGCCGATTCCGGATTGAGTGGAGAATTTTACTATCAGGGAACAATTACCACAAAGGCTCGTCTGAGACAGAATGCAACAGAGTGGAAGGGTATTGGAAGTTTAAATGTGGATGCTACTGAATGTACAGACGATTGTGATACGAAATCTGCCCGTATAGATAATGACTCAAATCTAAATACAGAAACTGAAAGCCGTACTTTCACAATCTATCCTAATCCGGCTCGTGAAAGCGTTGCTATATCTCTACGATCTGGTATAACGACCAGCTATTCTGTTGAGATGTATACGTTTCAAGGACAAAAACTCTCTGTTCCATTGTCTGAAGCAGGAGAGGGAACAAAAATGATAAATATAAAAGGCTTGGCTGCAGGTTTGTATTACTTGAAAGTTACCCAGGAAGGAGGAACTGTACAACATTATAAAGTAGTTGTACAGGAATAATCAATAACTGAAATAATCAATAGAAGTATTATATGGGATGAACCTGTTCTTTGTATAGTTATCAACGAACAGGTTCACAATTCCTTACTAAGATTCTTGTAGCGGTTATAAATATTTGACTTTCATTTCCACTCCAGTATTTGTGGAAGAGAGGTTTACTTTGAATTCATCAAAAGCAGGCTTTTTCATTTTTGTCAGAAAGAAGTTCGAAAAGCCAAATCCTTCCTGAGGTATTCCCACAAAGTTTTTATCTATCTCTCCATTATTGTTTTCATCATCTACCATCGCCATTCCATAAACGCCAGATTCAAGTGGTACAGAGACTATCATCGATCCATTTGTCAGGTCTTTTTTATCAAATACAAGGCGCTTAAATGGTTTCTCTGATTCATACGATTCTGCATTCTTAAAGATACTTACAATAATCTTCCCTTTCTCAGAGCGGATACCTGATACCTTGATTTGTCTGTTTTGCGCCCGCAAGCTAAAGGAGAATGTCACGAAAATCAGTCCGATAACTGACATACAAAAAACAATTTTCTTTCTCATAAACCGGATGTTATGTTTAATCGCTTGTTCTAACTGCTTTTCAACAGGAAGAGTTGTTATGCTATACGATATAAACTTTCGTACCAGTAAGATGTAGAATAGACTTGATGCCTTTTAGCTAGTAGGTTGTTTAGTTATCCCTTTTTAAATTTTTTCCAGACTGTCTCATTTAGTTTCCTCTCAGTTTCAATCTCTAGTAGCTTGGCTGTTCCATCCATTGCAAAGAAATCTGATGTTATCCCTTTTAATTCGTCCATCGTATGACAACGGAAATAAGGAATACCAAAGTCTTTGGCTGTATTTTCAGCAGTCTGATGCTGATGGGTTTCAAAGTAATCTTCGAGTTCGGGTTGTGTAGATGGACCATCAATGAGGCGGAAAATACCTCCACCGTGATTGTTCAATACGATAATGCGCAGATTAGGTGGAATACGATTGTGCCACAAACTATTACGATCATACAAAAATGCCATGTCACCTGTAATGAGAGTAACAAGCTGATGAGTGACCCAGGCAGAGCCAAGAGCCGTTCCTGTACAACCATCAATACCACTGGTACCTCTGTTTGCAAAGAACTCTATCGACTGCCAGTGATTAATTCCGACAAAGTTTGCATATCGGATGGGCATACTGTTAGCTACATGCAGCAGACCACTTTCCGGCAATGCACTCATGATCTCATATACAGCTTCAAACTCTGAGAATGGAGCATCTGTAAAGGTATTTTTCAGGCGTAGTCTGGCTTGTTGTTCCTGTTGCTGCCATAACTGAAAGTAGTCATCATTGTTCTCTACCTCATCTTCATTGAGGAAAGATTGATAATCAATATCTTCAAATAACTTCCTGAAGAAGTAAATTGGCTGTGTAGCGATAGTATCTGTAAGTGTTTGAAACGGATCTGCTACTTTTCCTGCAGGCTGGATATGCCAGTGTATCCGAGGATTGGCTTGGCGCAGAAATAATTTCAGGTTCTTGGAAATAACAGAATTGCCAAAAGTGATTAACAGGTCTGGGGCTAATTCCTTACGCAATACTTCATCTTTTTGCATCAGGATAGCATCTGCCAGCCGAATGGTTTCCGGGATTTCATGCAGATTAGATAGAATATCACCTACAACAGGTATTTGCAACTCCTGCTGGATCTGTTTTAATACATGAATCAGTTCAGGTTGATAAAGAGATTGACCTGCTACTATTAGCTTACGTGGACTATCTTCCCATATTTCTCGTATTTCTACCCATTGTTCTGGTGGTAATACTTGAGTTGTATTCCAGAATCGAACTATCTTCACCTGCTCCGGAAAGGTAATCTGCTCATCCGCTTTTGGATAAAATGGCTCCCGAATAGGCACATTGATATGTACAGGTCCTTGTGGATACGATTGACTTAGATTGATAGCTTCATTGACAGTACGTTCGATAAACCATATAGCATCCGGATGCGAAAAGTCCGCAGGAAGCTCGTAACTAGCTTTTACATGTTTGCCAAATACTTCCCTCTGGTTCAGCGTTTGTCCATCCTGTTGCTCCAGCCACTCCGAAGGACGATCTGCTGTAAGTATGAGCAGTGGTACCTGCTGGTAATAGGCTTCTGCGATAGCAGGCCCATAGTTTAGTACGGCTGTTCCGGAAGTGCATACCAGTCCTACAGTCTGGCGGCTTTTCAAGGCCATACCAAGTGCCAGAAAGGCGGCTGACCGTTCATCGGGAACAACACGTGTATGCATATTCGGATGGCGGGCCAATGATATAGTTAATGGAGCTGATCGGGAACCAGGCGAAATAATAAATTCTGTAACTGCTTTCCGGGCGCAGATCTGAACCAAACGAGTGATAGACTCCAGTACAGGCAAAATGATATCTCTTTAAGGTGAAAAACTTAACTGTCGCAAAAATACTCGCTTTTATGGAAAACTGCTTTTTATCCTGTAATTTTGAAAAGCGTTCAGGATACTTCCGCTTCTGTCGTCTGGTCGTTTGTGTTCAGTGCCAGTATTATTTTGTTCATTCTACTTTTACATACCATGACTAATCGTATTATACAGCTATTTGAGCAGAAGAAAAATGACATCCTGAATGTCTATTTTACAGCAGGTTTTCCACAGCTGGAAGATACCCGTTTGATTCTTCAGACACTTGCTGATGCAGGAGCCGATATCATTGAAATCGGAATGCCTTACTCTGATCCTGTAGCGGATGGCCCTACGATTCAGGCTAGTAATGATAAGTCACTGGAGAATGGCATGTCATTGAAAAAATTGTTTGAACAACTGGAAGGTATTCGTCAGTATACACAGGTGCCTATTTTACTGATGGGATATCTGAATCCTGTGGTACAATATGGAGTGGAGAGATTTTGTGAAAAGTGTCAGGAAATAGGTATAGACGGCCTTATCCTGCCAGATCTGCCTATGTATGAATATCTGGATTCCTATAAAAGTGTATTTGAGAAAAATAATCTTCTGAATATATTTCTCATTACGCCCCAGACTTCTGAAAGTCGTATCCGTCAGATTGATGAAGTATCCAAAGGCTTTATTTATATGGTGTCATCGGCCAGCATTACCGGGGCCAAGTCTGGTATTGCAGAGGAACAAGAAGTTTATTTTAAACGGGTGCAACAAATGAATCTAACCAATCCTACTCTGATTGGATTTGGTATTTCTAATCACAGTTCCTTTACAAAAGCTTGTCAGTATGCGAATGGGGCTATCATTGGAAGTGCATTTATCAAAGTGTTGGAGCAAAGCAATGACCTGAAAACGGATATTACAGATTTTGTGCAGGGCATCAAAGGTATACCTATCACTGCCTGAGGAAAAAATTTTAAGTTCAGGTTTGTTGGAAGATATAAAACGATTCTATTACCTTTGCCATTATGATTCGTACAAGCAACCAATATTATTATTACTACGGCTACCGGGAAGACCTTTTTCGGAGAGTAGGGTTGTTTGTGTAAAACTTGACGATTTTCACACAAATATACAGAAGCCTGATCCGAAAAAGGGGTCAGGCTTTTTTATTTTCATGCTAGCTGGGAATGTGTGAAAAAATTCTATTAATTCTGTGAATATTTTTATTCTGGAAAACGTATTAATAGTACCGGGCTGTTATACGTTATAAACGCAGAAGCTGGAAGTACTCGTCTGAATCAAAAATTAATAGAATGAATAAGTAATCTATGGCATTGAGTGCATAGACAAGAGCGAACCGTACCTATCTATGAAAAATGGTCAGCATCGACAAACAATTAAATTCTATCAACGATGAAACAGGAATATGAAAAGTATACCTCCGAAGATTTTGGAGTTTGGCGTATATTATTTGAGCGACAGATTGCTCAATTGCCCGGTATGGCAACAGACGAATACCTGGAAGGTATCAAACGTATTGGCTTTACAGCACATCAGATACCTGAGTTTGAACAGGTAAATACAGTATTGTCCAGTTATACAGGCTGGAAGCTACATGTCGTAGCAGGTTTGATTCCGAATAAAGAATTTTTTGAATTGCTGGAAAACCGATATTTTCCTTCCAGCACCTGGCTACGACGTATGGATCAACTGGATTATTTGGAAGAGCCAGATATGTTTCATGATGTATTTGGACATGTTCCATTATTAACTAATCCCCACTTATGCAATTTTCTGGCTGATCTGAGTCGTATAGCCCTTCGGTTTATTGATAATCCGTATGCTATCGAACTTATTTCCCGGTTGTATTGGTATACGGTAGAATTTGGGCTGATTCGGGAAAATGGTGAGCTACGGATTTATGGGGCTGGTATTTTATCATCTAAAGGGGAGACTCATTATTCTCTGAATGATACTACTCCCCGGAGAATTACTTATGATGTGAAAACAATCCTTCAAACACCTTATATAAAAGAACGTTTCCAGGATCAGTATTTTGTAATAGAGTCGTATGAGCAACTGTATAACTCAGTGAGTGAGGTTGAACGATTGCTTGTTGAAGCTATCGCTGAAGAAAATCTGATGCATCAATAATACGCTCTGTCGGAAAATCATTTGTTTGCCTGTCGGAATGATGCTATTTTTGTATATTGTTCATCAGGCGACAGTATGGCTTGCCTAATTATTGAATTTATGGAAGTAGCTATTATTAAATACAACGCAGGAAACGTTCAATCTGTTATTTATGCTTTACGCCGTTTAGGAGTTGAGCCTATCTATACAGATAATGAAGAAACACTGCGAAAAGTTGACAAGGTTATCTTTCCAGGAGTAGGAGAGGCTAGCTCTACTATGACTTATTTAAAAGCCAAGGGATTAGATAAAGTTATTCCTTCTCTGACACAACCTGTATTGGGAACATGTGTAGGAATGCAACTGATGTGCCGGTATTCAGAAGAAAATGATACAGAATGTTTGGGTATATTTGATATAGATGTAAAACGTTTTCCTCCTGTAAATGGCATTAAAGTACCACAAACGGGTTGGAATGATATTTATCAGTTTCAAAATCCACTTTGTACCGGATTAAAGGAACATTCCTATGTATATTATAACCATAGCTACTATGCTCCTTTGTGTGAGTATACAGTTGCCAAAACAGACTATGGTGTTGAATATTCTGCTATGTTGCATAAAGATAATTTTTATGCTGCGCAGTTTCATGCAGAGATTAGTAGTAAGGTAGGTGCCAGTATTCTGGAAAACTTTCTGAAGTTATAACATAGGTGAACACATATATCCCAAACAAAAAGCCGCCGACAAAGCGGCTTTTTGTTTGGGATATATTTTAAGGTATCTACCTACTATATTTTACGTATAAAGACTACATCTTGAGTTGTTAATTATATTTTTATTTGTATTGGTAATTTTTATTTAAAATAGTTATTAAAATATTTGTTTGTTGGATATTTGTAGCTACTTTTGAACTGCCAATATGAACAGAACTACTACTTATTCTTGCCAGTAAGGTATTAGTTAGCTTTCAGAATCAGTTATTTTCCTTATTCACAAACACTTATATTCAAATTATATTTTACCTAATCTTCATTTTTATGTCTTATCAGAAAATTACTCCCGAGCAGTTTCTTGAACAGATGGAACAGTATTCCAAATGGTACAGTGACCTTCCGCAACTAGCTCAGGAGATTCTGGATTATGTGAGTGGTGGTACTTCTACTATGCCACAACTAAATAATCACCATGCATGGTATTTCTCAAGTGCTGTGAATCTGCTCAATTTGCCTGACGCCTGGACAGAGATGGATAAAAATATTATCAAGCTTATTGTGCAGCATGATCAAAACTGGCAAAAAGGTAAGCCTAACCCTGATTACTATTTCGGACGTCGTTTCATGGATTGGGTAGAGGAGGTGATCAGAGAATATCCACAAAAGAATTATTTCCCGCTAGTTGTAGACGAACTTAAACGGAATGGGTTGAATGATGCTTGTATTTTAGAAGATACAATCAGTGAGTTAAAATATGTATTGATGGACAGAGAAGGTGGGCTTACCGGTGTGGGAGAGTATGTATTGTCCTTTTTACCTAAGAAAGAGAGTCAGATCCTGGGATGGGTTAAATCAAATAATGATAGCAGTCTGAATACTCTATTGGGATTCCTTCTAAAACATCGTGAGCAAACAGTTGAAGATCGGATAGAGAATTTTCTGGAAGTATACAATGGATACTATTCACAGACATATATCAGTGTAAGTAATATTGAGCTATTACTACAACACAATGCTCAAAAGTATGAGCCTGCTATCAAAAAAGCATTACATGCAGGAGGAATTGGGGCTGCTTCTACCTATGAAGCATTTGAAGCTCTAGCTAAACATTTACCTGATGAATATGAGCCAAAACGTCTGGAGGCTGGCTTTACTTATCTGATTACTCAGAAGAAGGAGGCCAATCCTAATCCTATACCTACTGGTTACTGGTATTATAGTGAAGGTAGTAAGCGTATACCTCCTGCCAACCCCAATGAATACTGGAAGTACATTCCGTATAGTGTCTATATTATAGACTATCTGCTGGAAAAAGATCCAGTAAATGCCAAGACTGCTGCTGTAGAATACTTAAAAGACAATACAAGTGTCAAAAGTGAGTTTTTAACAACGCTTGAAAAACATCTGCAGGGTGATGCTGTAGATATTTTGATAGAAGGTATTTACGCTGATCCAGGAAAGGTAGACAGTGATTATTTCCGAACCCTTCTGGGAATACTGTCTAAGCATGACTATAAACGTCATGAGGAAAAAGTATGGGCTTTGACCAGACACAAATCCAAACGATTGCGTGAGATTGTAGCTGTAACACTGAGCAAATTGGGAGATTCTTCTATTGCGAAAGCAGAACAGCTGCTGGCTGATAAAAAAGGGGATGTACGTCAGGCCGGAGCGTTGATTTTGTCTCTAATTGGAACAGATACGGCTAAATCTATATTGAGTAATGCCCTGAATGCTGAAAAAAATGATGAAGCACGAGATGTGATGTTGCAGGCATTAGGCGAGAAGTTATTTGAAGGTGCTTCAGAAGAAACAATAAAAGATATGGTTGCTGCAACCAAAAAACGAGGTAAGATTGAGAGGCCTGTTGAAGACTGGTTGCTGGAAAAAGATCTACCTGCCTTGTATTACAAATCAGGTGACCAGCTAGATGAAAACACGATACGTTTTCTGTTATATCGTATGGGACGTTCGAAAGATATTCGTCCTGACATAGAGGCTAAACCTTTGCTATTACAACTAGATCGTGAAAAAAGTGGTGACTTTGCAAAAAAACTATATGAATTATTTATCCAGAAAGGGTCTGACTCAAAGCAAAAATATTTACTGGCGTTAGCTGGATTATTAGGAAACGATGATCTGGTAGATAAGTTGAAAGCACAGGTAAATCAACTGGTTGAGGCAAACAGAGGAAAGATGGGAGAGTATACTGTGCAGGCTCTGGCATTGATTGGCTCCAACAAAGCACTTCGGGCAGTAGAGTTTCTGTCACGTAAATACAAGAGCAAAAACCGGAATGTAGGTGCTGCTGCTATGGATGCCTTTAAGATTGCAGCAGAGGAGTTGAATATCAGCTTTTATGAATTGGCAGATAGTATCATTCCTGATTTTGGATTTGAAGGCTTGTTTAAGTCCTTTTTGGCAAAAGACCAGGAATATCGAGCCTTTATTGATACAGATTTCAAACTGGCTTTTTTTGATGAAGACAATCGTAAGTTCAAATCACTACCTAAGGGAACTGCTAAAGAGGTACAAGACGAATTTAAGGAGATCAGTAAGGAGGTTCGTGACATTGTCAAATCACAATCTGGCCGGATGGAACAGTATCTGGTGATTCAGCGAAAGTGGGATGTGGAAACCTGGCAGGCATTTTTCACTGGAAATCCGATTATGTTTGTCTATGCAGTTCGATTATTGTGGGGCGCGTATGATGCTCAAGGGAATCTGTTGTATCCATTTATGGTAATGGAAGATACCTCTCTGATCAATCTGGATGATGAAGAGGTGATGCTTGAAGACGGAGTACAGCTAGGGATGGTGCATCCATTATCGCTTTCAGAGGACGATCTGCAAGCATGGAAAACCAAACTGTTTGATTATGGTATGGAACCTATCTTCCCGCAACTTGATCGGGCGATTGTACGGGTAGAAGACAAAGATCAGAATGTGAAAATCTCAAATGAGTTTGACAAGAAGAAGATTTCCAGCTATGCTTTTGGAGGTCAAATGGAGAAGCTGGGTTGGGCAAGAGGTTCTGTCGTAGATGGAGGCTATGTATCTGGATATTATAAAGCCTTCCCTGAATCTGCTATTGAGGTGTTTATAGAAACTGATGGTATTTACGTAGGTGGATATTATGAAGATTCTGCCTATTTAAGTCGACTGTATTTTGTGAAAATGGGTGCTGTTGCGATAGGTAATTATACATACGACGAGCCAAGCAATGAGAAAGACGAACGTCTTATCGCTTTTGGTGATGTCCCGGCTATTATCTACTCTGAAGTTATGAGTGATTTGAAACAGGTGATTATCCCAGAAGAAAAACAACAGGAAGAGCTTCAGGAGGCTTGAGCTGAATGATAAACGTTGAGTTATATTGTAAAGCCTGACTATCTACGTCAGGCTTTTTACTTAATGAAACAGATCTTCCTCAAAATGTATATCAATTCATGTTGTGGGGTACTATTTCAGGTATAAGTATTTGTAGTAAAATGTTTTATTTTTCTGTGTGATATGCTTTCCGGAAAATAAGAATGCTTGAGCAGAGTTATACAGAAATTTTCTGTTGAGTGTAGTTTGGTTCAAAACTTTCTGCTGAGCATAATTATGCTCACAATGTCGATTTACGAAGCGATCGACATACTGGTGTCAAAATAGTTTTTCGCTTGGAGTTTACCACAAATTTGCCTATGCGTTGAATAAACCACAACAATTTATTTTGAGCGAAACAAACCGCAAGAATTGTTTTTGAACAGATTTCACCACATAAAAAATAGTTGAACCGAATTCAACATAAATTATTTATGTTGAATTCGGTTCAAACTTTCAGATTGCATCTACTTATGCATACAACAGTATTATTTATAAAAAATCGTGCAACCTATAGTATTACAAGCATGTCTTTATCGTAGAAGAATCCGCCAAATATATTCCAGTGGTCCTGATTTAAAATAGGACAGATAAAGTTTACTACCCCATACCTGAAGCAGAAACAAGCCTAATGTAAGAGGAATACAATACGTTGGACCTACTGTTCCCCAAAAACCTAGACCAATTCCATAAAAGATGAGTATTCCAAACATGGACTGCATAATGTAGTTTGTCAGTGTCATACGTCCTGCATAGGCTAACACAGACAGTTGTTTTTGCAGGAAAGGAATCTGCAACAGAATATATATGCCCACAATATGTGACAGTACAATGAATGGCGTTTTGCTATGGAATAGAATAACTCTGAAAAGTCCATCCTGAGCAAAAAGCGACTTGATAGATACTCCTGCATAAACTAATGCTCCTACAGTGATAATTCCTGCTATAATCGCAGCACTGAATAGAACAATTGCCAGCTTAAAAATTTCCTGCTTGTGGTTCAGATATTGTTTTTTCCACTGGCCGGGAATAAACAATTGTAATCGGCCTACCCATACGCCTAACAAAAAGTAACCTGTAATGACTAATACATGACATAAATTAGCCACAAAGTTCATCCATTCTGCATTGACAATGATAAAGTTGGCTTTGAGCATTTCCCAATAGGAATGTGTACTTGTTAAGGTATATACAGCCAATGCCTCATCCGGTTTGGCGGATGTTGTATCAACAGACAATTGATGATATAGATCTTCTGCAATATTAGGAGTTACTACCAGAACTGCTCCTGCAAAGAAGAGAGCACGTGTAGGTAGTTTATAGAGTGGAATCAGAATTAATCCGGCAAAAGCATACCAGCGCAATATATCGCCTGACCAGAGCAGATAAGTATGTACTAATCCAAACAGAAAGAGTACACCCAGACGTTTTAGGAAATTCTGTGTAAAGGAAAGACCTTTCTGTTCGAATTTTTGTAACTGAAGATAAAAGCTTAAGCCAAACAACAGAGAGAATAAGGCTCTGAACTTTCCAATCGCAAAGAATGCAACCAGTTGATGCAGTAGCATGTCAGTATGAGCTGTCGGTAGGGTAGAAGCTTTTCCCGTAGTCCAGCCTGAGTATACTTCAACCATTCGAACAAGAAAGATACCAAATAAGGCATATCCTCTCAGTATATCTATTAGTGGAATACGTGTAATCGACAATGGAGATACAACTGCCTGAATACTGGACGGAGGCTGACTCGGAATAGCAAGAATTTTTGTGAGCATAGAGAGTTGGATAGAGTATAGGTAGAATGGGAACAACCACTGGCTATATGCTGAAAGTTATAGCCAGTGGCTACTTTTCTCAGGCTAGAATTTCCTGAGGAGTATGAGTTAAAGCAGATTTATTTAGTTCAGATTGAACAATGTTGCCTATCTGAGTAAGACTGTTTTCATTTTTAAACAGAGAGAAATGATTACCATCAATCTCATAAATACTAAGATTAGAGGTAATATGTTTTTTCCAGCCAAAATCTGAATTGGAGAGATACTTGGCTACATTGTTCTTGGCACGTATAAATACAACATTGCCATCATAGTCTTTATGCTGGTAGTTTCTTCCTGCTTTCCATGAAGCCCGAAGAACTTCTTCCCGTGTTACATATTCATCTCCAATATTTTCATCAAGCTCCTGTTGGGCATTACGAGCCGGAAGATTAAAATGAATGGCTACCGTATTTAGAAAATCCAGATGCATCTGCCGTATATCACCCACAATGCTCCACTTTTGTTTGAATGGAATACGGGGTGAGAATAACTGATTTTTCCAGCTTTTGAATATATACTTCAAGCCTACATGTTTATACTTGGCAATTCGGCGCTTTCTGGCTGGATAAGTATCAAAAAGAATTAATGTTGGTACTTCTTTACCCATTTCTCGTAATCTGATCGCAATTTCGTAAGCAACTAACCCTCCTATAGAATAGCCTGCCAGATGATAAGGGCCTACAGGTTGCTGGGTTAAAATTAGTTTCAGGTAATGATCTGCCATAGTATAGGCGCATTCGAGTGGAATATCTGTTCCATTCATTCCAACAGCCTGTAAGCCATAAACAGGTTGATCTGTATCCAGGTACGCTACGAGTTTATTGACATATTCAACACCTCCTGTAACAGGATGTATACAATACAATGGCGGTTTATGGCCATTGGGCTGTATGGAAACCAATGAGTTCCAGACTGAGTCCTGCATATTCTCTTCTAAAAATCTGGCAAAAAGAGTAATAGTAGGATTTGAGAATAACAATGACAAAGGCAGATTTTTACCTGTTTTCTGACTGAGTTGTGAAATGAATTGTACACCTAATAGTGAGTGTCCACCGATTTCAAAGAAATTGTCATGTATGCTGATTCTGGAACGTTGTAGTATTTTTGACCAGAGTTCAGCTACCAGATATTCAGAAGGAGAGCGGGGTGGTACATATTCATTCTGGGTATCTTCCTGTTCAGAAGGGGCAGGTAGTGCTTTGCGATCTATTTTACCACTTGGGTTTAGAGGCATGGCATCCAGAAATACAAATAGGGAAGGAACCATATACTCCGGCAATTTATCTTTTAGGAATGCTCTCAGGTCGGCTGACGCAGTTCCCTGAGCCGATTTGAGAACAACATAGGCTATCAAACGTTTATTTCCGGAAGCATCCGGCTGAGCAATTGTTAAAATTTCCTGTATGTTGGGATGCTCAGTGAGAACTGCTTCAATTTCACCTAATTCAATCCGATAGCCGCGTATCTTAACCTGATGATCTTTACGTCCTAAAAACTCGATATTGCCATCTGGCATATAACGAGCCAAATCACCTGTTTTGTAAAGCCGAGCACTGGAATCATTACTGAATGGGTCTCGAATAAACTTTTCCTGATTTAGTTCGGGGCGTTTAAAGTAGCCTTCTGCCAGACACTGTCCTCCAATGTAAAGTTCTTCTGCTACTCCCGGAGGTACAGGCTGTAAATTCGAATCAAGAATGTGATATTTAGCATTCTGTATTGGATACCCATACGGAATACTTACCCATTGTTCATCCAGTTGACGGGGAATTAAGAAATAGTTGGACCATACAGTTGCTTCTGTAGCTCCTCCCAGACTTACTACCTGTGTATTGGTAAAATGCTGTGTGATCCAGCCGGGCATAGCCAATGGTATCCAGTCACCACTTAGAAAGGCTAACCGTAATGAGGTTGTTGTTGGTTGTTCTACAATACTACTGAATGGCAGCAACTGGCTTAGAGTAGCAGGAGCAGAGTTCCAGAGTGTAATAGGTTCCTGATAAAGAATTTCCAATAGTTGCTGGGGATTTTGTAATTCGGTCTTGGACGCAATACGAACCGAACCTCCTGCTGCCAGCATTCCAAAAATATCATATACTGATAAGTCAAACCCAAGAGAGTTAACAAACAAGACCCTATCGGAAGCTCCCATCTGAAAGGTATTGTTTACCCATTCAATTAGATTGATAGCTGGCTTGTGGCGCACCATTACTCCTTTGGGAATACCTGTAGACCCTGATGTATAAATAATGTAGGCCAGATTATCAGAAGTGACAAAACTTATAGGATTACTGGTCCGTTGCGCCTTTAGTTTCTCGGTCTCTCCATCTACTGCAATGGTTGTAAAATCGTAGGTGTCAAACTTATATTTGAGTTTTTCCTGAGTAATAAGAAGTGTTAACTGTAAATCGTTAAGTACAATTCCTAGTCTGTCTTTGGGGGCCGTAGGTTCCAGAGGAACATAGGCCGCACCTGCTTTTTGAATTCCCAGTACGCCAATGACCATTTCCAGCGATTTTTCCATGCATATACCTACCAGCACTTCTGGTGCGGCACCATGTAATATAAGCAGATGAGCCAGTTGGTTTGCTTTCTCATTTAATTGAGCATAGGTCAGTTGGGTATTGTCAAAGATAACAGCTACTGCATTGGGTGTACGTGCGGCTTGCTGTTCAACCAGTTGGTGCATACAGATGTTTGTCTCATAGTCTTTTTTTGTGGCATTCCACTCAACAAGTATCTGATACTGCTCTGGTACAGAAAGGAGAGTATGTTGACTTACAGGTTCATGCAGATTCCGGATCAGTTCCTGTAACAAGGTAGCAAACTGATTGCTGATTCGTTCTACTGTCGTGAGATCTAGTTTAGAGGGATTTGCCACCAGATGGACAGATTGATCCTCCTCTGTTATCCAAACTGTCAGATCTCTTCCTAACTGCAGGTAATTCTCAGGATGTTTCTGCGCGTTAACAACTACAACCGGATATAATGGATTTTCTTTTATTTCATTTTTATTGCGAAGTGTCGAATAACGTGTTGTTACATCCAGAGCATACGTCTCTGATTTGAAAACGCGGGTTAATTCTTTTTGGGTTGCATTATAGATAGGTTCAAAGTCACTTTGTGAGTCAATATCTACCTGAAATGGAAGTGTAGTGGCAAAAAAATCAGGCAATTCATGAAGTTTGGTAAGTAAATGAGTTGTACTAAAACCCACCTGTATTTGTGTATTACCTGTAATCCGTGCCAGATACAACAGGTACGCAGATACTAAGAAATGGGTACTTTGCGAATTATTTTGGTAAGCAGTAAGAAAGTCTTTGGTAAAGTCAGAAAGGGGTATTGATACAATATGAGGCCGATCTGAATTGATCCCTGTCAGTGGAAGACGAGAGGCGAATGGAAGAGATGTGGGTTGAAGATCTGTTAATTTCTTTACCCAATAATTTTGAAATTTGGCAATCTGAGAGTCTATCTCTGTAATTCTCTGAATAGCTTGAGTTGTAATTTCTGGTAATTGAGAGCCTTCTTTTACTTTATATTTATCTTTTAGCTGAGAAACACTAAGGTTTTGACCATCTATTGTTGAGAATTGAGACAATACAATATCCTGAGTCGATGTAGCTATGGTTATTGTATCCTCTGATAAGGCTACAAGGGTTCCTGGTAAACTTATTGACTGTTTTTCTGCTATCTGACACTTACGCACCAAGATAAAAGTATTGTCTAGTGCAATTTTAGGCAAACCCAGCGGATTGATATAAAATCCAAAATCAGATGCTCTACATAGCAGTTCAATGGTTGTTGCCTCCTGGTTCCAGGAAAGAATACCACTATAGGGCGGACGTTTGTCGGTACCAAAATAAGATCTGGCTTGTGGATCTTGTTGAGTAAAGACAAGCTGATTTTGCCGTATAGCGTTTACTAATTCAGAAAAAGCATGAAATGCACCTTCAAAACATTTTATATTAAGTGTAAAGGATGTTTCATCCGGATCAATGTCAACCAGATGTTGTGTAAGAATAGCCCCTGTATCAATACCTGGTTCTATTACATGCCAGGTAATACCATGTTTTTTTTCTTTGTTTAGTAGAGCCCAGTAGGTGGCATGTAAACCTGCATATTTTGGAAGCGGGCCATCATGATAATTAATTGCCAGTTTTTTAACACGTGAAAGGGTTCTTTCAGGTATAATGTGGTGATTAATGATACTAAAAAGATAATCTACTGAATGTTTTTCTATAAATTCGGAGAGTGTATGAAACGAGTTTGAAACAGGAAGGTTTAATTCATGTGCAAAATTTTGTATCTGCTTATCTGCAGAGATGATCTGAATAATGGAAAATTCATTTTCTAGTAATAACCGGGCACATTGAGCTAACAATGCTCCTTCTCCAATAAGTACACATGTTGGATGATGGGAAGACTGTGTATTATTGGCTGAGACAGTAGAAAGATTATGTAAAGAATGATTAGTCGCAATGAGATCATTGCTTTCCAAAGCTGGCGTATTTTGCATAGAAAAATAGGATTTTTGTTATATCCTACTGATAGCGTGAATAGTAACCGCAAAATGTAAACTAAAAACATATTGTTTGTGTAACCAGACAGATTGTGACCTGTAACAGAAGAAGAAGAGCTGTTACAAGAATATTGGCTATGAAAAGGAGAGAGGGAGTTACTATTATATATGATTAAGGCTTACATAGGAAGGAATGGATTTGTTTCAGTATAACCTCCAGCGTATGGTGGTAAATAATATATTTCCGTGAATTAGGTGTAGTTGCTTGATAGGCAGTACTTTATGTTTATTCAGTGTTTGAGAATAGATACCATTGTTATCACATAAGTATGAGTTACATATGATTACTATTTTGTATGCAGATTGTTCTTCCAGCTATGTTTCAGAAGAGGCTTATTTTTATTGGCTGCCTTATCTCTCTGATACCATGCAAAAACAAGTGTTGAGTTATAAAATAAAACGGGATGCTTATTTATCACTTGCAGGAAAAGTTCTTTTATATAAGGCGTTACAAAAAGAGGATTCTAGCCATGCCAAACTATCTGAGATAACATATACAGATTTTCGCAGACCTTTTGTGCCTGATTTAGATATGGATTTTAATATTGCTCATTCAGAAGATTTTGCCATCATTGCCTATACCCGGTATGGAAAAGTAGGAATTGATCTGGAACGAATGATTGCAGTAAGGCCTGAGGATTTCAAAAGTCAGATGAGTATGGATGAATGGATGAGAATAGAAAATGCTGTAGACCAACAAACTGCATTTTATGTATACTGGACACAAAAAGAAGCTGTGTTGAAAGCCAATGGCAAAGGGATGTATATTCCTTTACAAAGCTTTCAGATTCAAACTGATTTTACTTACCTGGAAGGAGATAACTGGTTTCTAAAGGAAATCCAGATAGCGGATGGATACAAATGTCATCTGGCAATGAATCAGGAACAATCGGTTGAAATATACAATCTGACCAGAGAAATATGGAATATAGACTAATCAGATCAAGTGAACCACAACTGAATTTTCTATGAGTCAATGGTTTTGATATTGTACTTACGAATCACTCTTGATAGCAACGTTGGAAAAAATCGCTTCATATAGATACCAAGGATTTCTTTGCCTCCTATATAAACCTCTTCTTTATTCTTTTTGACAGCCTTTAGTATATGCCTGGCACAGACATCTGGCTGCATACCTTTCTCCTGGTTTGTATCCATTTTATTGTATTGCTCCCCATTTTCATCAATCGCATGTAGGGAGATCGCCGTTTTAATATATCCTGGACATACAATAGTAACTTTGATCTTGTCTTTCCAGTGTTCAGCTCGTAGAGAATCAAAGAAGCCATGCAAAGCATGTTTAGATGCTGCATAGGAAGAGCGCATAGGTGTTCCTATATACCCTACTACACTACTTGTAACAATGAACTGACCGCTTTGCTGTTTGACAAATGTTGGTAATACGGTTTTGGCAAGTCCTACTATACCAAAATAGTTAATTTCCATAATACGCCTGTCTACTGCTAAAGGGGTATCCTTTATAAAGGAACGTTGGCTGATACCTGCATTGAGTATCAGTACGTCAATTCTTCCGAATGTTTGAATAACAGTCTGTGTAGCTTTATCAAAGGTGTCACTTTGTTCTACATCCAATGGCAATATAAGAATATGTGCTGCAGGTAACTGAGTTTGTTGAGCTACACGATCCAATTCAGTTTTTCGACGGGCAGATAATACCAGTCTGGCCCCTTGCTGAGCCAGTGCATATACTAATGCTTCTCCTATTCCAGAGGAAGCTCCTGTAATCCAGACAACTTTGTTTGCGAAGGTATTGATAAGACAAAAATGTTTTATACAGTAAAATCCTGATCGAAGATAAGTAGAGGGAGGAAATTGGCAAAGGAGGGAATACAAAATAAAAACGCATTCCGAATAGTAGTCAGAATGCGTTTTTATATAGCTGATAAGTTTCTTCTACTTAAAACACAAGGCCGCAGCACCTAATATACCTGCATTATTACGTAATACTGCCAGTCTGATATCCAGTTTATCAAGATAGTATGGAGTTAGAAATTTTTGCATGGACTTCAATACCTGTTCCTGCATGAATGGATATCCTTTGGCTACACCACCTCCAATAATAAAGGTTTTAACATCCAGAATATAGGCTGCAGTAGCCAATGCTTCTCCTACATATTTGCCATAATAGGCAAATGCTTTTAGAGCAACAGGATCATCATCACGGGCTGCTTCCAGTAATACATCATCATCTATTTTGGCTACATCGCGCAGCACTGACTTGCCTTTATGTTCTTTAAGCAGTTCAGCTGCTTTGGCATAAAATCCAACTTTACCAATATTCTGCTCTATACTTTTTCCATTCCCTGCTACAATATGACCAAGCTCCAGTCCATTACCATCCGCACCTTTGAATATCTTATGATCTATGATCAGCCCGCTACCTACTCCTGTGCCAAGAGTAACCAGCAGGAAGTTTTCGGGAAGTTGCTGGCCTGAAAAATAATACTCCCCCAGTGCGGCTGCGTTGGCATCATTTTCCAGATAGAATGCAATACCAGGATTCGCTTTTTCCAGTAGTTCAACAATAGGAAGGCCATTTAATTCAGGCATATTGGCCAGTTCTACCAGGCTACGCCGATCCCGGGAAATCATTCCGGGGACGCCAATGCCTATTTCTTTGACCTGAGGATGATCTTTGATCCACTCTTGGATCGATGCTAATATATTTTCAGACAGAACACCTGAAGCACGTAATTCTTTGACTGGTACTTTCTTTTTCTCTAATAATTTTCCATCACTTTCTACCAATCCAAATTTAACACTACTTCCGCCGATGTCTATGCCCGTGAATATTTCCATGAGATAACTAATTAAGTGGTTAATTGTTACTTTGTTGTAAGTTGATAGCAAGTCCTGATATTTTTATACACAAATATAAAGATCCATGTTGGAATGGAAAATGATATCAGACTTGCTGGGTAATTGAATTATAGGTTGGTAAATCTTACTCTTCAATCAGAGTGCCTGCAATGGTTGCTGTCATCATGGTTGTTAATGTGCCACCCAATAGTGCAGTCATTCCTAGTTTGGAAAGATTTCCTTGTTGATTAGGAGCCATATTGCCAATTCCACCTACCTGGATAGCGATAGAACTGAAGTTGGCAAACGAACACAATGCATAGGTGGAAATCGTTACAGAACGGCGTGAGATTACTCCTGTACGTTGCATTTCTGCCAGATTAAGATAGGCTACAAATTCGTTGATGACTGTTTTCTGTCCAAGCAAGCTGCCTACCAGTAAGGTGTCCTTCCATTCTATACCCATCACAAAGGCAAAAAGTCGGAAAACCTGACCAAAAATGTATTCCAGCGAAAACTCTTTGAATGTACCTTCCGTTGAGGCTTTCACCCATGCATTCAGACCTGTAATGTCTCCTATACTGGATAAACCAGCATTGACCATATAGACAACTGCAATAAAGGCTATTAGCATGCCACCTACATTGAGTGCAAGTTTTAGTCCATCTGCGGCTCCAATAGACATGGCATCAATAATATTAACACCCAATTGCTCTTTGTGTACAACAAGCTTTTGATCTATGCTTTCAGTTTCTGGAAGCAATATTTTAGAGATTAAAATACCAGCAGGTGCACTCATAATAGAAGCACTCAGGAGATGGGCCGCAAATTCTGCTTTGGATTCGGGGCTATCTCCTCCCAGAAAGTTAACATAGGCTCCCATGACACTCCCTGCAATATTGGCCATTCCGCCTATCATCAGACAGAGTAGTTCTGAACGTGTCATAGTAGGAACAAAAGGACGTACCAGCAAAGGAGCTTCTGTTTGACCCAGAAATATGTTGCCGGCAGCAGAGAAACTTTCCGCTCCGGAAAGACGCATCGTGCGCGACATAACCCAGGCAATCCCATATACTACCTTTTGTAATATACCCAGATAATATAAGCCAGAAGTTACGGCTGAGAAGAAAATGATAGTGGGCAATGCCCTGAATGCGAATAAATAGCCTAAATGATGGGTGGCTTTAGGATCATTGGCTGCAAAGTCTTTAGTCAGATCTCCAAACAGGAACTTGGCTCCTTCTGCAGAGAAGTCCAGAAAGCGAACGAATCCCCGGCTAATCCAGTCAAATCCATCTGCTACAACATCCACTTTTATAACCAGTAATCCAAAAATCAATTGTAGTAAAATACCAGTTCCGACTAGTTTCCAGTCAATGGCCTTGCGATTGGATGAAAACATATACGCAACGGCAATCAAAAAAGCTAGTCCAAAGACTCCTCTAAGATAAATCATTTACGAAGAATGTGACTAATAAGGGAAAGATAAGGATAAATTAAAGGATGTTTAACACATGAAAGGCTGGTGCCTAAAAATAGTGTATTTCTATGAATGAAACAGGTTAATTCGACAAAAGATGACGCGGGCCTGTAGGGGAGGATGGGTAGATTTCTTCATATTTTATTGGTTAGGTTTGTTTTCTCAAACTTACTAAATCCTTCTTTGCTACCCAAACCCTGGTGAAGTGTTATTTGTGGAAGTGTTACCTTATGGGTACTATTGAAGCCTATAATTTGGAATATAGTCCCTAGTTTTGCAATTTGGGAAAAGAATCCAGGCATCTTTTTCTTTAGAAAACACATTTTCGGCAAAAAAGCCTTCGATTAACTTGCATTCAATTAGTTAGAAAAACATCCTTCATCTTATCAAACATATGTCTGAAAAACCACAGAAATCACTTACTCTACTTGATTCGGTTATGCTCATTATGGGCTCTATGATCGGGTCAGGGATCTTTATTGTTGCAGCAGATATGACTCGCGACCTACAATCGCCTGGTTTGCTGATACTTGCCTGGATCGTTACCGGATTTATGACATTTGCTGGTGCACTTAGTTATGGCGAGCTGGCTGGTATGATGCCTCAGGCTGGAGGGCAGTATGTGTATCTGAAAGAAGCCTTTAACCCATTGGTTGCTTTTATGTATGGCTGGACTTTTTTTGCAGTCATTCAGACTGGAACCATTGCTGCTGTAGCAGTAGCTTTTGCCAAGTTTACAGGTGTATTCTTGCCGATGATATCGGCAGAAAATTATATCATTGACTCTGCTTTTTTGAAAATATCAACACAACAAGTATTGGCTATTTTTTGTATAGTTCTGCTGACATTCTCAAATTTTAGAAGTATTAAAACAGGGGCCTTGATACAGAATCTGTTTACGTTTGCCAAGATAGGATCACTGGTAGCTATCATTTTGTTGGGTATATACATTGCCTTTACCAAGTCCGAAGTAACACAGAGCATATGGGATTTTAACAGAGCGGATGGACAAAGTCTACCTATGCTGGCTTTAGTAGGCATCTTTTTCTCGGCTATGGTTGGTTCTTTGTTTTCATCAGATGCCTGGAATAATATCACCTTTACTGCCGGGGAAGTAAAAAATCCGCAACGCAATGTACCTCTGGCGTTGGCCATTGGCACTGCCTCGGTAAGTCTGATCTACATTTTTATCAACATTACGTATGTGAGTAGTCTTTCGCTAACTGAAATACAAAATGCTCCTGCAGATCGTGTTGCTACTGTATTAATGGAAAAGATTGTAGGTGAAAAAGGTGTATTCTTTATTGCAGCTATGGTTATGGTTTCTACCTTTGGCTGTATCAATGGATTGATTCTGGCTGGAGGACGTGTGTATTATGCTATGGCAATTGATAAGCTTTTCTTCAAACAGGCTGCTCGTCTCAACCGTAACGGTGTACCTGCCAATGCATTGGTTTTTCAGGGAATATGGGCTTGTGCACTCACACTGAGTGGAAGTTATAACAGCCTGCTGGATTATGTTATGTTTGCTACCGTACTCTTTTATATTCTCACTATTTTGGGAGTCTTTATATTACGTGCCAAACAACCTAATGCATTGCGTCCCTATAAAGCGTGGGGATATCCCGTATTGCCTGCTCTATATATCTTATTGGCTAGTGGGTTTTGTATTAGTGCATTGTATTATAACTATCAATACACCTTGATAGGGTTGGGCATTGTGTTGGTTGGTATCCCAATATATTACCTTATCAAGACGGGCTTTAACCATAAGCAAGCGGAGAAAATAGCATAACTACTGTTAACCATAAAAGAGAAAAGCTCTATTCCGGATTAGAATAGAGCTTTTCTCTTTTACTGCCTTGTCTGTTTATATCAGATAATGCCTTTTCGTCAAGCATATTTTATATGTGATGCCTGTAAAGATATATCTGCTTGACAGGCATTATTTTTTATGCTATAACCTGTTGAATGGGTACTACACCAAACAGTATAGCCAATTTATTTATATAACAGCATAAGTATGTATTCAAACTTGTTACAATCCCGAAAACTGATTTCTGGCTTTCTACTTGTAATTGTCTACTTTGTTAGTAGCTGCAAAAAAGAAGAAACAGATCCTTTCACCCAGAATGTGAGTTCATTGATTAATTCCCTGGAATACGATCCGGCTAAATTGCTCAATGTTCAGAATATAGGCAATGAGCCTGATAAACGTGTAGAAACAGGTTCTGAAAATGGAGCATCCAGTCAATCTGGGGGATATATTACTACATGTGGAAAGACTATTTACACTTTGCAGACTAACAAAGAAGCTATTACCATACTTCGGCCTTTGCATGGAAACATCTGGCCTGGGGCATTGGTAAAAGGAAATGCTTCTCTATTGGATGGTGATCCGGATACAATAAAAATTGCCCGAAATCCTGTGACTATCAAGATAGATCTGCCAGGCATAGGAAACAATGGCTCTGTAACAGTCGATAACCCTTCAGATACAGCTATACAGAACGCTGTTACGAATGCCTTGAACTGGTGGAATGCAAACGCCTATCAGGAAGGATATGTAAATCCAAACTATACTTCGTATAAGACAGCACCTTCCTATTCTGCCCAGCAAGTAGCAATGGATCTGAATATGAATACAACCTGGGCAAACAGTACTATTGCCTCCCAATTTAATTATCCATCATCTTCAGCGAAGAAAGTTGCCATGATGGTGGTAAAACAAGGCTTTTATACAGCTTCAATGCCAGAACCCAATTCGCCTGCAGTTGTATTTGGTCAGGATAGTGACATTGCCACTATTGATGAAACTATTTCTAAAATCAAAGCGGTAGTTAGTAATGAGGCTCCTCCTGCCTATATTCAGACCGTGACATATGGACGTGTAATTCTGTTTCGTATGGAGACATCATTGTCTGTTACTCCCGAAGATGTAGAGGTTGCCTTACAATATGCAACTGGTGTAACGAGTGTAAGTGGGGATACAGAGACCAAAGTGAAAAATATTCTGGCCAATGCTACTATTACATTGGTAAGCATTGGGAAAAATGCTACTGTAAATTCAAGATCTTTGAGTGCACGAAGTTATGGCGAACTGGCAGGATATATAAATGATAAAAATAGCTTGTATACAATTCAGAATCCAGGTGTTCCTATCCAGTATACTGTACGCTTTTTGAAAGACAATCAGGTAGCCCGTATGGGATACACAACACAATATACTATAGAAGCATGTACTCGTACTTTAGTTCCTGAAGCTGCTGTTTCTTTAACAAATAATACAGGAACCCAGGGAGGCATAGGTTGGGATGTGCAGTATACCTTATCTTTTAAGGATAAAGATAATGCAGATCAGAAGCTGGAAAGTGGAACCATTGAAAAAGGAGCTAACAAATCAGTCACACTGCCTGCTGGTAGTTATAAAATTACTATGGAAGCAGAGTACAAAGATATAAACAAGTGGAAGAGCTTAGGAAAACAAAGTTGGGAAATAGCTACAAAAGGATGTTTTGAGGCTTATGGTAATTGGGAACTTTTTGGAAAGAAAGGTCCGGAATTTCGTTCCATTACCTGTCAGTAAATGATCTGACTAAGTGAAAAAATGAAAAGCCCCTTCCTAAGAAGAGGCTTTTCATTTTTATGTTAGTTTCTTTTATTCAATTCATCACGGATTTTAGCGGCACGTTCATAATCTTCTTTTTCCAGCGCCTCATCCAGCATTGTCTTTAGCTGATCACTGGAGATATCTTTCAGTTGTTCAGAAGTACCCGATTTTTTTACAGGATTCTTCTTTGTTTCTTCATCTTTACTTACTAATGTTTCGTCTTCTTCTGGCTCTGTAAGTACAATGCCTGCTTCTGATAAAATTGGTTCAAAAGTATAGATAGGCACTCCAAATCTTAGCCCAATAGCAATGGCATCTGATGGCCGAGCATCAATATCTATCATCTTTACTCCATCTGTACACACAATCTTTGCATAGAATACTCCTTCGCGCAAGTCAGATATCACAATCTCCAGAATAGAAAATTTAAAGGATTGTGCAAATGACTTAAACAAATCATGAGTCATAGGCCGGTTGGGAACAATTTTCTCAATTTCAATAGCAATAGCCTGAGCCTCAAACATGCCAATAATAATTGGTAAACGGCGGTTGCCACGTTCTTCACCTAACACCAATGCAAAAGACCCTGACTGTGATTGACTGGAAGATAGTCCTAATATTTCTAATTTAATTTTATCCACGTTCGTACGTTAATTTATAGCAATAGTCAGATATCGGATTTCCGGTTGCAATTTTATAATATTTTATGGATAACAAAAATTAATCACCAGATCATTCCCATAATTTTATGTGTTGAATCAGAAATGTATAGCTCTTTTCTGAAATAAAAAAACCTCTGACAAGTTTACTCTCATTCCATGAATGAGCAAAATGTCAGAGGTTTACTAAATAAGAGCAGATTTATTTGGCAGCCTGCACTGCTTTAGTCAGGCGGGGAAGTACATCAAATGCATCCCCCACAATGCCATAATCAGCTGCTTTGAAGAATGGTGCTTCCGGATCTTTGTTTATAACTACAATCACCTTAGAGGAATTGACGCCTGCCAGGTGCTGAATGGCTCCGGAAATACCTACTGCTATATACAGGTTCGGGCTTACCTTGATCCCAGTTTGTCCTACGTGTTCGTGATGTGGCCTCCATCCTAAATCTGATACAGGTTTAGAACATCCGGTTGCTGCATGTAATGCATGTGCCAGCTCTTCAATGATCCCCCAGTTTTCCGGACCTTTCAGACCACGGCCTCCGGATACAACGATATCTGCTTCAGTCAGAGAGATTTCTCCTGAAGCTTTCTCTTCGCCTGTGACTTTAATAGCAAACTCTGCCTCAGATAAAGTAGGTGTAAACGCTTCAATGGGAGCTACACTGCCTGTTTCTTCTGGTGTAAACACATTTTTCTTAATGGTCAGAATCTTTTTGGCAGATTTCATTTCGGTTACTGCAAAAGCCTTTCCGGTGTAAATGCTGCGTTTCACTTTAAACCCATTGCTCAGGTCTGGTAGTTCTGTAACATTAGAAGCAAGGCCCGCCTTTAATTTAGCTGCCAGTCTTGCACCAATAGCATCTGTTAATGCTGATTTGGCCAGAACTACAACTTCAGCATTTTCTTTTTCTGCAGCCTGTGCTATCACAGTGGCATATGACTGACTACTTGGTACATTCAAGCGATCATCTGTAGCATGCAGAATTTTATTGGCTCCCGACTTTCCTACACTATCCAGTTCGCCTGCATCAATTGTTCCAATGACAATAGCTATGGTAGTGCTACCTGTTTTTTTTGCTATTTCTGCCGCATATCCTGTGGCTTCCAAGGCTGATTTTTTAACTGCGCCTTCAGCAGTTTCTATAAAAACAAGAACAGACATATCAGAATTTTAATAATAGATTCAACTTGAGAATACCAGAAACGTGTGTTTCACCTGTCTGGTGTTTAAGAAATGATACATTCTTGTTTTGATATCTTGTTTTACTTCTTCGGCCTTCTCATCAGATAACGGGTAATGAAGATCCCTTTTCCGGAATCATCTGTCGCTCCGGTAGATACCTGGGCTACTTCCCAGCCTTGATCAGATAGTTCATTGATCTTATCTGTAATGACTTTGTCATTATTTCGAACATTCGAAAAATTGATACCACCCAGGCTAAAGAAATTTTCTAAGGGAAGTTCCTGTAGTTTTCCATTTGGATCTGTGGAAATCATCCGTGAACGACCCATACCTCCGGCAACCAGAGACTCAATGGTTGTTACCTGCATGTATTCATATTTCGGAACAACAGGGGCTTGAGAAAATGAGTGTTGAGTGAAAGCAAGAATAACAAATGATGCAAGAATGATTAACTTTTTCATAGTGTAGTTTAGATAAAATTTGAGTGTTAATTTAAAATTAATTGCATAGTCAGTTCAAAGCAAAAGTCGGGCCTTATATTACTTTCGCTTCATTTTTTAGTAGAGAAATTAGTTGTTCTGCATTTTCAGCTGGTATCATTTTAACCGCACCTTTAGGAGCAGGCAACTGAAACTCGGCAACTTGAGTAAGTGTGTCTTTAGAAGATGGTTCTATAACCTGAAGAGGTTTTGTGCGGGCCGACATAATACCACGCATATTAGGTATTTTCCATTCCGCAATAGGCTCCTGACAGCCAGCCACCAGTGGGAGAGATACTTCCACATATTCTTTTCCACCTTCAATCTCACGTGCCATCTTGGCTGTAGTACCTTCAATATCCAGTTTCATTACAGGTGAAACAGATGGAATACCCAGCATCTCGCCCACAATACCATGAACCTGACCACCATTGAAGTCGATGGATTCTCTACCCATCAGAATCAGATCGTAGCTATTTTGACGGGCTATATTGGCAATCTGTTCTGCAACAAAATAAGCATCTGTTGGCTCTGCATTGATGCGGATAGCGTCATCAGCTCCTACTGCCAGTGCTTTGCGAATTGTTGGTTCTGTATCGGCTTCTCCTACATTCAGAACTGTTACGGTTCCTCCTTGAGCTTCCTTCAATTCAATAGCACGAGATAATGCATAATCATCATAGGGACCTGTAATAAACTGTACTCCAGCCTTATTTAATTTGGTATTATTATCAGTAAAGGCAATTTTAGTTGTCGTGTCGGGAACATGAGTAATACAGACTAAGATTTTCATAAGCAATAAAAATGGTTATTTAGTAAAAATTGAAATACCTACAGAACGATTCCTGAATACCATTCATTGTTCTGTAACGTAACAGTGCAAATATAAAAGAATCTTCATGTGAAGAGTCATAAAGATCAACCGAAAAATACAAAAATGTGTTACAGAGTGTGATATTTGTATGTTGAATTGTAAAGTGGTTGGTTGTGAGCGGAATACAAACTAAAGTAGGAATTTGTTTTGCCATTCAAAGAAGCCTTACTTTGAGCCATAAGCGAAAGCAGATGATTAATTTTATTTATACAATGAACAGACTTGAGCAACTATTTGATTTTCTGAAGGAAGATCCCAATGATCCTTTTACTTTATATGCCATAGCAACCGAATACCTGAAATCTGATGTGCAGAAGGCTCTGACGTATTATGAAAAGCTCCTGACAGAGCATCCGGATTATGTAGGCACCTACTACCATGCCGCTAAATTATATGCAGACTTAGGACGCAATGAAGAGGCAGAGAACACCTTTAAGAAAGGAATCGAAGTAAGTGAAGCTGCTGGCAACCGAAATGCAAACAGAGAATTAAAAGGAGCTTACCAGCAATTTCTGGATGATCTGGAATAAAATAACCCTAATAGCAGAAACCTGATTCAGCCCAAATTTTAGAAAAAGCAGTATTAATAAGTCCAGCCACAAAGAGAGGGTAGATTCCTTTGATCGCGAAAGGTAGTGTAGGTGCGTTGGCCTTCTTTCCGCCGCGAGGTTGGCTTTGGGCCTTGCGGGCAGGAGGATCAGAGAAAAGGGTCTTTTTTTGCCTACTTTTTTGGACAAGCAAAAAAGTAGGATGCCACAAGTAGAGTGAGGTAAGGGAATTTGAGAAGACGAGGGAAGAGAAATTTCTGAAAAACTAATCAGCGCTTATACTTTTCGGAAGCATAAGCGCTGATTTTATAATCAGATTCCCATCCAAAATTTGGAATGACTTATGTAAATATAAAAGCAGTTTAAACCAGTTCTTTATTTAAGAGAAACAAATCCTCCATCTATGGAATAATCTGCACCTGTTACAAATCCAGCTTCATCTGAACAGAGATACAATGCCAGGGTTGCCATCTCTTCTGGTGTACCCATTCGGCCTATAGGTTGAGTCTTTGCCAGTTTTTCGAACATCTCCTTTTCCTGCCCTGCATAATTCTTTTTCAGGAAGTCATCCACAAACGGTGTGTGTACACGTCCTGGTGAAATGCAGTTACAACGTATCTTCTGATCAATGTAATCTCTTGCTACAGAGAGAGTCATTGTTAGCACCGCTCCTTTACTCATTGAATAGGCAAACCGATCCGGTATACCTACTGAAGAAGCAACTGACGCGAGATTCAGGATGACGCCTCCTCCTTGCTTTTTCATTTTTTCAACTGCAACAGACATACAATTATAGACGCCCTTTACATTTACCCTGAAAATGCGGTCAAAATCTGCTTCAGAGGTGTTTTCAAGCTTTCCGACATGAGAGACGCCGGCACTATTAACCAGAATATCTACTTTGGATGCCAGATCAAGCACTTTCTTTACTTCAGACTGATCTGATACATCACAACGGTAAAATACAGCTTTGCCACCTTCTCTGAGAATATCAGTTACAGTTTGGCTGGCACCTGTTTCATTCAGATCCAGAATAATAACTTCGGCACCTTGTTTGGCAAATAAACGGGCTATTGCCTGCCCAATGCCACTGCCTCCGCCTGTGATGACAGCTGTTTTATGAGTAAGAGAAAACATGAAACGAATAAAAACAGAATGAGTAATAGGTTGTATTAATTATAAAAGAGTCTCAATTTTTTACGTTTACAGACTTACCCCACGTTTCCATGGAATGAAGTCATCTTGTCCCAGTTCTACAGATTTGATCTTTTCCAGACCGCTGGCCGCACGAATACAATATTCCAGAATCTCTTCCCCTTTTTGCTCAATGGTGGTTTGTCCTGTAATAATATCGCCAGTATCAATATCAATAATGTCAGCCATGCGACGAGCCAGATCACTGTTTGTGGCTACCTTGATAACAGGGCATACCGGATTACCTGTCGGAGTACCCAGACCCGTTGTAAATAAAATCAGGGTAGAGCCTGATGCTGTTTTTCCTGTAGTTGCTTCTACATCATTACCAGGGGTACATACCAGATTCAGACCCGGCTTGGTAGCTGGTTCTGTATAGTCGAGCACATCTACAATAGGAGCAGTGCCTCCTTTTTTCGCTGCGCCTGCTGACTTGATAGCATCTGTAATCAGGCCATCCCGAATGTTGCCGGGTGAAGGGTTGGCATGGAAGCCTGAACCTACAGATTCTGCCTGTGCATTATAGGATTTCATCAGGTGAACAAACTTCGCCGCAATCTCTTTGTTGATGCATCTGTCGGCAAGCTCCTGCTCTACACCGCAGAGCTCTGGAAACTCAGCCAGTAATACAGTGCCACCCAAACCTACCAGCAAGTCAGCTGCATAACCAACTGCGGGGTTGGCTGATATACCCGAAAAACCATCAGAACCACCACATTTTACACCCAATACCATTTTGCTTAAAGGAGCCGGCTGGCGTTGTTGTGTATTGGCCTTAACTAAGTGTACAAAAGTTTGCTTGATCGCTTCTGAAATCAGACTTTCTTCCGATTGACTCTTTTGTTGTTCAAACATCAAAAGAGGTTTATCAAATTTGGAGTTACGCTGAAATATTTCCTGTTTGAAGTCATCCATCTGCAAGTGCTGACAACCTAGACTTAATACTGTAACTCCCGCTACATTTGGATGATCTGCATAGGAGGCTAGTAACTTACTCAATACAGCAGAATCCTGTCGTGTACCTCCACAGCCACCCTGGTGAGTCAGAAATTTGATGCCGTCGATATTTGGAAACAGGCGTTTGGTATGAAACATTTCTTCCTGCAAAGACAAGTCAGCTGATAACATAGTATCTGGCGACTGTCCTGATTCATACATGGATATCAGTTGACGGGTGTAATTCTTGTATTTTTCACTCTGACCATAACCCAACTCCTTATTCAATGCCTCTTTTATTACTTCCAGGTTCCTATTTTCACAGAATACAGTAGGCACAAATAACCAGTAATTAGCAGTGCCTACCCGTCCATCTGAACGATGATATCCCATAAATGTTCTGTCATTCCATTTGGAAACATCCGGAGGAGTCCATGTATAGTCTTTCTGCTTTCCAGAGTAATCTGCAGCAGCATGTTTGAGGTTTTGTGTATGGATTAACCCTCCTTTTGGAATCGGATGCATGGCTTTGCCTACCAATACACCATACATAATGACAGGATCTCCGGTATTCAGATCCTCAGTGACAAACTTGTGCTTTTGCTGTATGTTATCTTGCAAGATGTAGGTCTCGCCTTCGTATGTCAGCGTTTGCCCTTTGGATAAGTCAGTCAGTGCTACAATGACATTGTCCGATGGATGAACTTTCAGGAGGTGTCGCATATATTTTCAGAATAAGATAACTGTCTTTGTCTAAAGGAATACTTATGAATTAATACCCCAAAGAAAGTAAAAACCTTAGGTATAAACCAACTGTCAACAAGAGTAAATCAGAGATTTATATAATTAAAACTTACAGACAGATGGAATAGTTCTGGGTGCTGTAACCCGGTTGTTTCTCCAAAACTCCTCCAGGATAGTTATCAATAACTCATGTCTTTCTTTGGACTGATGAAATTTTTCATAGGATAAATATAGTATTTTTGGTTTATTGGGTTGAATTTAATCAGGATTTACTACCCGTTCATTCATGAATACCTATCTGCGCTACACTATTTTCTTATTTTTTCTATCAATAGTACTTGTTTTTTCTGGGCATTCGTCTTTTCTGAAAGCACAAACCATACAATCTCCTATCTATACAGAGTTGCCGCTTGGATCTGTTAAACCCAAAGGTTGGTTGCTGCATCAGCTTCAGATTATGCGGGATGGAACAACCGGACATCTGGATGAAGTATATGGAAAGATCAAAGATGACAATGGTTGGCTGGGAGGAAAAGGAGATGGCTGGGAAGAAACTCCTTACTGGCTGGATGGGGCAGTACCACTTGCCTACCTGCTTAATGATCCGGTTTTAAAGAATAAAGTGAACCGATACATTGAATGGACGCTAACTCATCAACGCCCTTCCGGATATTTTGGTCCTATCACGAAAGCAGAGCGGGAGAAAGGAGCTACCATAACTGTTGACTCCTGTCAGTTGGGTGAAGATTGGTGGCCTAAAATGGTGATGCTGAAAGTATTGAAACAGTATTATACAGCTACACAAGATAAACGGGTGATTCCGTTTATGAGCCATTTCTTTAACTATCAGTTGCAGTCACTCAAAAAATGTCCTATTGGAAAATGGACTGACTGGTCTGCTTCCCGTGGCATTGACAATGCTATGATTGCCCAATGGCTGTATAGTATTACGAAGGAAGCCTCTCTACTGGAGTTGGCTGCACTGATTGAGTCGCAGTCATTTGAGTGGAATACCTGGCTGACAAACCGGGATTGGGTCATCCGCGCTGCTGCTTATCAGGATAATGAAAACTGGATGAGTCGTCATGGTGTCAATGTGGGAATGGCCATAAAGTCGCCCGCTATAACTTATCAGCGTACCGGCGATAAAAAATATCTGTCAGGTTTAAGCACAGGCTTTCATGACCTGATGACTTTGCATGGTTTACCTATGGGTATTTTTTCGGCTGATGAAGATTTACATGGAAATGATCCGGTACAGGGAACAGAACTTTGTGCTATTGTAGAATCGATGTTTTCACTGGAAGAGATTATCGGAATTACGGGAGATATCCACTATATGGATGCATTGGAACGAATGACATTCAATGCGCTGCCTACCCAGACAACAGATGACTACAATGCCAAACAATACTTTCAGATTGCCAATCAGGTACAGGTAAAACGTGGAGTATTTAACTTTTCCTTACCCTTTGATCGGGAAATGAACAATGTCTACGGTATGCGTAGTGGTTATACCTGTTGTCTGGCAAATATGCATCAGGGGTGGACAAAGTTTGTTGCCCATATGTGGTATGGTACTCCTGATAAAGGGTTGGCTGCATTGGAATATGGTCCTAATCAGATTGTCGCTAAAGTAGGGAAGACTCAACAGGAAGTTACCATTACTGAAACAACAACCTTTCCTTTTGAAGAGTCTATTCAATTTGCATTCTCTACAAAGAAAGAAGTTAGCTTTCCTTTGCAACTACGCATTCCTTCCTGGTGTAAGGAAGCAACTATCTTGTTGAATGGACAAAAACTACGTACAGAAAAAGGAGGACAGGTAATAACTATTGACCATACATGGAAAGACAAGGATAAATTAACCCTGGAGTTACCTATGCAGGCCCAGTTCTCAACCTGGGGACGTAACACCCGGGCTTTGGAATATGGACCATTGGTCTATGCATTAAAGCTGGGTGAACGATGGGAGAAAGAAAGTCAGAAAGAAGAAGGCGATTATTTTAATGTCTTTCCTGTAGGTGACTGGAACTATGGAATAGTGGCAAAGACTGTTGCCGAACCTGTTCAGTCTGTATCAATAAAAAAGGTGAAGCCTGTATCGGATCAGTTTATCTGGAATCTGACTAATGCACCTATTGAAATTACTGTAGATGCCAAAAAGATTCCAGACTGGAAGATTGTCAATGATGTAGCCCCTTCACCTGTAACGGAAAGGTCTGGGATTTACAAAGGAAAAGTAGAAAACAAGACAGAAAAGATCACATTGATTCCTTATGGATGTACCAAAGTACGTATTGTGGCTTTTCCTGTAGTGCCCTGATAATGAATAAGTACACCTAATCTCAATTATACGTTTTCCCTCTATTCATTCTTATGAAAAAGATAGTATTACTTTTTTTGCTGTGTTTGAATGCATCCGTTTTTGTTGGGGTAGCACAAACAAAGTCACCCAGGCAACCCCGGACCAGTCAACCCGTACAGGCAGGTCGCTGGACTATTGAGAAGGCCAATGCCTGGTATGCTAAACAGCCATTTTTAGTTGGGGCCAATTTTATTCCATCTACAGCGGTTAATGAACTGGAAATGTGGCAGGCAGATACCTTTGATCCTCAGACTATAGATAGAGAGCTAGGTCTGGCAGAAAGTTTAGGCATGAATATCATGCGGGTATTTTTACATAACATTCCCTATGATACAGATAAAGAAGGTTTTCTGAAACGCATCAATGAGTTTCTGACGATTGCAGATAAGCATCATATCAAAATTATGTTTGTGTTGTTTGACTCCTGTTGGAATGACAACCCAAAAGCTGGCAAGCAACCTGAACCTAAAACCGGCGTTCACAATTCCGGATGGTTGCGTTGCCCTGGCACACAAATGTTGTTTGACTCACGCACCTGGGGTAAACTGGAAGATTATACAAAAGGAATTATCAGCGCTTTTGCTAATGATTCGCGTGTGTTAGTATGGGATCTGTTTAATGAGCCATCCAATTCTGGCTATATGGATGCAGTAGTACCATTGCTGAAGAAATCCTTTGAATGGGCCAGAGCTGTCAATCCTTCTCAACCACTGACAGCAGGCTGGTGGCATGACCATCCTATGAGTAATGAAGTAATGCTGAATAGTTCGGATATCATTACTTTCCATAATTATGTAACACCTGAAAAACTTGAGGCGCAAATCAAAGACTTACAAGCTACTTACAAAAGACCGTTGATTTGTACAGAATACATGGCTCGTAAACATAAAAGCACTTTCGAAGGATGTCTGCCTATATTTGACAAATACAAGGTAGGGGCTATTAACTGGGGACTGGTAAAAGGAAAAACGAATACTATCTATGCATGGGATGAACCATTACCTGGTGGGGAAGAGCCAAAACTATGGTTTCATGATATATTCCGTCCGGATGGTACACCCTATCAGCAACAGGAGGTAGAAACAATCCGGAAATTTACCAAAGCAGGAAAATGATTTACAGATTATAGATTTATCATATCTTCAAAGAGGTAAATTTATCTTGTTATCAAAGAAGTAACAACGCCTGCACTTCCTAAAGAGTGTAGGCTTTGTTTTTAGAGAACCTCTTACTCTCTTCTATAGTATTTAGTAACCCAGTTTATGGTATAGAATAAAACAGCTTAGATAAAAGCAAGATACAGCAACTGATAACTGACATAAGATATACTTGTATCAATGGAAAATAGCTACTAGTTATCTTGTTAATTTACTCTACTCTATTCATTGGTTCACTGGTTCACTCTCCTATAGGAGAGTGAACCAGTGAACCAATGAATAGAAAAATAGTACGTCAACCAAAACAAGCCAAAGGTTGAACTGGGAAATTTGAAGTAAGTCGTTGTATTTTAGTTTGTTATATTGATTTTGTTGTAAGGGTGATGAACCAGGAATGAGCTAAAAAAGTAGTGTTTCTCTAGTTCAGCTTTTAGTTCAGTAGATGAACCAGAAAAAGCTAAAAACTAAATCGCATAATATAAAGAAAATACAATTTTTGCCTCAGAATATGTCTTAGGCACTGGTATTATCTATTCTGATTTCCCTTGTTCAATATTATTGACCTGTGCATTATCTACTGCAGCCTAATGATAGTGCGGTGAACTATACGCAATAGTCAACATGATCAAAGTTCTGGTCAAAAATAAAATCTGCTGTGAGTTATGCGTAAATTAAAAAATGATTGGAGTTATTCTGACGCGCAAAACTGCTATTTTCAACAGGCAATCTGTCCACGGATCAGTGAATTTGTTTTGCCTGCACAAAAAATAGTATGCAACAAACTATGCACATGCAATACGACTTCTCCAAAGAAAATCATTGCCTTATATTCGGGTTGATTCATGCTGATTGTTAGTGGAAGAACAGATACCCCAGAAATATACCGGCAATGACACCCACAATATCTGCAATAATACCAGCTACAATTGCATAGCGTACTTTTTTGATCCCTACAGACCCAAAATACAAGGCAATAATATAAAACGTGGTATCTGCTGAGCCGTTGAAGATACAGGCTACCCGTCCAGGAAAAGAGTCTGCTCCATAGGTTTTCATTACATCTATCATCAGGCCACGTGCGCCACTTCCACTAAAGGGTTTCATGATAGCAACAGGTAAGGCGGGTACAAAGTCTGTATTGACACCCGTCATCGCAAGCAAATGGCCTATACCATCAACAACGTATGCCAGAGAGCCGGAATTGCGGAATATGCTGATTGCTACCAACATACCTATAAGATAGGGGAGGATCTTTAAGGAATCTTCAAATCCGTTTTTGGCTCCTTCGATAAAGGCATCGAATACATTTATCTTTTTACGTATGCCTCCCAGAATAAAGGCCACCATAATCACAAACAGAAGTAACGGACCTGCTACCTGTGAAAACACTTCCAGTTGGGTTTTATCCAAACCTGACAGATACCAGAGTAATAGTGCTATAATTCCTGTAAATCCAACTATCCATGCCAGCATCACAGGATGTAACAGATTGATCTTTTGCCAGATAGCAACTACGATCATTCCTATAAGCGTGGTGATATAGGTACCAATCAGACATGGGATAAAAACATCGGAAGGGTTGGCAGCACCTAATAATGTGCGTTGAGCCATAATGCTGAGAGGGATCAGTACCGGACCTGCCGTATGTAGTACCAGAAACATAATCTGAGCATTGGAGGCTATTTCTTTTTCTGGATTCAGTTCCTGAAGGCTTTTCATCGAACGTAGTCCAAAGGGAGTCGCAGCGTTATCCAGTCCCAGCATATTAGCTGAGAAATTGATCATCATATGTCCGCTGGCCGGATGGTCTTTGGGTACTTCAGGAAATAGACGATTGAAGAAAGGACCAATAATACGCGAAAGAAACTGAATAGCTCCCGCTTTCTCACCTATATTCAGAATTCCCAAAAAAAACGTCATAATGCCAGCCAGAGGGAGTGCAATATCCATGATGGCAATTTTAGCTGTATCAAATGTGCCATCAATGATGAGCTTAAAGATCTGGGTATCGCCCAGAAAAATAAGCTTAAAGAGTGCAACAAGAAATGCAATAAGAAAAAAGGCGATCCAGACGTAGTTTAATGCCATTTTCTAAACTAATGAATAAAAGAATGAATAATAACCCTGATTGTAGCTTCAATACTGGAAATCAGGGCTCAACTTTATGTAAAAAGCCATTAACGACTGCATAGCGAATCTTTCCGTTTTCTGTCAGGAAAAAATTTGCTTCTTTACCTTCGCCTATTTTGGAGCTGAAATCATCTTTAGCTGAAATAATATGTATAGGCAATGTATGTGTAGTCCGTTGTTCAGGTGTAATCTGATCAATTTGTACTGCCAGATACCCTTGCTGTAGTAATTCAGCTATAGGCAATCTGGCTACATCGTCTATTACTGATAGTTTTTGAGGATACAGTTTTCCTTCCTTTACCTGAAGCTTTTGCCCATCTAACTCTTCATACCCATAAAATACAGACAGATCTCCCCAATCATAAATTTGACCGTTATAATAAAACGAAGAACCTACTGTAGTCTCATTATGAATAATACCAATGTCTACTATACTGTCCTTTACCTTCACATTTTTAATCAACAGGTCGAATAGCCTTTTTTCATTGGGAGGAATAGCTGTGTAAGGTTCCAGTTTTTCATTCTGATAGCTTTGTGTGGCTATCTGATAAAATGCATCCAGTAATACTATAAAATTGAGTTTACGGATAAACTGTTTTTCAGGATCGTTCGGATAGCCTCCTGACTCTACTAAAATAGTGCTGGTTCCCCATTTTTGCATATTCTCACCAAATGCACGAGGCTCATATTCATCTGACCAGCGCCCTACCTGATTAGGAATAAAGGTTTGTATATGCTGATTCAGCTGAACAATTAATTGAATGGCTCTTTTGCGAACATCATTTATTGTATTTTGAGCATCTATAGGTGGTGCTAAGAATGTAATGGTTGCTGGATTGCGGGTGGCACCTGCTGTATAATGCGTATTTTGATCATGCAAATTGAAACCAAAATCCGGTTTGAGATCGTGTTGGAGCTGCTTCAGTAGTTTGGCTTCGGGAGTTTGCAATTGCAAAGCATCTCTGTTCATATCAATGCATTGCGCTGTACGACGTTCAAATGGTTCGGCCCCATCGGGATTTAACATAGGAACAAAGTATAATGTAGTTTCTGACAAAATTTTTTCCCGGAAAGCATTCAGTTCATCATTGGCTGTCAGGAAATTAAATATGTCCAGCAAGGCCATAGTGGCTGTTGCTTCATCTCCATGCATCTGCGACCAGAGCAGTATCTTGATCTTTCCAGTACCAGCTTTAAGAAGGTAAATATCCCGTTTTTGATAGGATTTTCCTGTAATACTATTACTTAAGATGTTATTTTTCTCGAACTTATCAAGTAATACAACCAGATCCTTATGTTTGAAGCGCCGATATTTGATTTCAGATTCACAATACCTGGAATAACTGTCAAATAATTGCTGATAAAAATTTGATAATTGCATGCTTTTTTGTAGACTATAAATAGATTCATCCTTACCAATCCATAGTAAAAATACCACTGAGAACGTCAGATAAGGCTTTTTGGAAATCATGCTGGCAAGTTAAGATTTCTTAGGAAAGATGTGTGGTTTACTCAAAATTATAATTTTTCATTCTGACGAATGGGGCTTGTTACACGCGTAATTTTTTAGTCGAAGAATTTATATTTTTTGTCGAAAAAATACTAAATTTGATATATGAAGTTGCTATCTTTCGTAACCACTGTTTTGAAAGTCTATACATTCTCTAAACTTTAACATAACTCCCTATGAAAGAGTTATATTCTCATTGGCTTCGTATTCAATGTGAGGCATGGATGAAAGAAAATCTTCCTGATTTATTTCAGGTATCTTACGAACGTGTTAAAAAGATGTTTGAAGAGGTCTTAGAAGAGGAAGCACCCGTTGCACAAGATGAATTTCTGATATCACAGATCGATATGTCTGTAGGACCCTGGAAGAGTGTTATCTTCCATTTTAAAGAACCTGGAGAGATTATATTTCCATTAGAAAAATGTAAATTAAGCTACCTGCGGGAGAGAAATAACCTTGTATTAATAATTCGTTGTCTGGAAGACTTTCAGACTTTGATGCAAACATATTTTTACATGCATATGCGTACAGGTAGAACTATGTATTCTATAAAATCAGCTTAGATTTATTGGTTCTTTATTGAGGTAGATCCTTTCTGTAGTACGAAGTTACAGAAAGGATCTGACCACATTACCCGATTGCCTGTTGCAAATCAGCGATAAGATCGTCTATATCTTCAATCCCAACACTTAAGCGGATAAGCGTATCTTTTAATCCAGATTGCAGACGTTCTTCTTTGGGAATGCTCGCATGTGTCATGGATGCCGGGTGTGTAACAAGACTTTCTACACCTCCTAATGACTCGCCTAATGAGAACACATGGAAGCTGGACATAACCTGTAAAGCTTCATCCCAATCATCTCCTTTTAATGTAAAAGAAACCATTCCCCCAAAATCACGCATCTGACTCTTGGCAGGATGGGTAGAAAATCCAGGATAATTAACTGTATCTACCTTCGTATGTTTGGCAAGATATTCAGCTACAGCCCGTCCGTTTTCACAATGACGTTGCATCCGTACATGTAGCGTTTTTAGCCCGCGTAATACCAGAAAGCAATCCTGAGGACCTGGTACTGCTCCACTGGCATTCTGGATAAAGGCCAGTCGCTGAGCCAGTTCATCATCATTGACAATCAACGCTCCCATTACCGTATCAGAGTGCCCCCCCAGGTATTTGGTTACTGAGTGCATCACAATATCAGCCCCCATCTCCAATGGCAGTTGAAGATAAGGTGTGGCAAAAGTATTGTCAACAGCTAACAGGACATTGTGTTTCTTTGCCAATGTACCAGCTGCCTGTATGTCAATAAGACGCATGAGCGGATTGGTAGGAGTTTCCAGCCAGAGCATCTTGGTATTGGCGTTGATGTATTTTTCAACAGAAGCCATATCCTGCATAGGTACAAAATGAAACTTCAGGCCAAAGTTGCTGTAAATCTTTGTAAAGATCCGATAAGTACCGCCATACAAGTCATTCGTGGCAATGATTTCATCACCTGGCTTAAAAAGCTTTAGGATGGCATCTATGGACGCCAGGCCAGATGCATAGCATAATCCATGTTTGCCATTTTCCAGTGCTGCCAGTGCTGCCTGTAACGCATTACGGGTTGGGTTCTGGGTGCGGGCATATTCATATCCTTTGTGTTTGCCAGGTGCTTCCTGCACATAGGTGGATGTCTGATAAATAGGAGTCATGATAGCGCCTGTGGTTGGATCGGGCTCCACCCCAGCGTGAATAGCTTTGGTTGCGAATTTCATGATATGGTAAGAAAATGAAGTACAAAAAAGTTATTGATACTGACAAAGCTAGAGTTATTCTTATCAAAACAAAAGCCCGTAGGTAGAACCAGCGGGCTTTTGTACGTAACCAATAAACTCCTCTTCACTTTACATTGGAAGATTCTTATAGAATAAACAATGTTGTCTGTTATTGAGTGATTGCAAAACGTAATGGCAATGAGTAACGTACTGTTACATTGCGACCATTCTGACGGCCAGGCTTCCAGTTTGGCATTTTCTCTACTACACGCACTGCTTCTTTATCACAAGCTTCATCAATGCCTTTCAATACTTTAATATCTGACACAGCGCCCGTATTACTCACTACAAAGCTTATGTACACAACCCCTGAAACTCCTTTTTGTTGTGCAGAAGCTGGGAAGCGAAGGTTTTTAGAAAGAAATCTGTTCATTTCTTCTCTTCCACCTGGAAACTCAGGCATTTGTTCAACTGCTGTAAAAATTATGTTCTCAGGATTGTCTACCAGGCCTCCTACAATACTATTGGTTGAGGTGTTAGGATCTACCATCAGATCTTCAGTTGGAGGAGGACCATCCTTTGTTTCATTAGAAATCTCAATATCTTTAATATCCTCATTACGGGTAATTTCTGCACTTGGTGTTGCTTCTTCTTCCTGTACTACTTGCATTTCCCGAAAATCAATAGTTTGTACTTGTTGTTGCTGTTGTACTACAGGTGGAGGTACTACTGGAGGAGGAGGTAGTATAATATCTTCAATCCTTTTTAGTTCTATTTGACCATCCTTTGTTTCTGACGTTGTACTATCTTCAGGTACTTGCTTAAACATATTCCATAAAATTGCCAGTACAATAGAGAAGGCTACTACTCCAAGAAACGTAGCACGTTGCAGATAGCGTTCATAGATAGAACGTAACTGATAGGCACCATAACTTTTGTTACGGTTCTCAAATATGATATCATTGAGTGAAAGGGCAATAGTGTTTGCTTTTTCCATGATCAATGGATGGTTAAAGTGAATGAACAAACTATTGCAACGCGCTGCTGATCTATTGGTGTAAGCAGTAGCCTTTTTCCATAAAAAAAAATGACTTTTTTTTATGGAAAGTGTTGGTGTTGAGATAATGCGTTGTCTTTTAGGGAGTTATGTTGAGATATTTTTAGGGATTTGGAATGTAGAATATAATTTGTGTGGTTTTGTAGAGTGACATATGGAAAATATATCATGAACTCAGCACAGAAAATTTTTTGTGCTGAGTTCAAAACAGGTTGGCTGAAAAGAAGAGGTTCTTTCGACTTTTATGTGGAAACTTTTTACGTTGAAGGATGTGTCCATTTGGGCTTGAACTTAATTCTATTCAACTTTTTCTTTCTTCCTATTTTAGCACAAGAGCTTTAATTGAACTGTATATAGAGAAAATAATCACAGCATATACAATTTCATAGCAAAAAAGCGTAAATAAAGAAAAGGATCAAAGCTTTTTGAAGAGTCTCTTATTCTTTAAACCAATCTTTATACATAACATAGTTATTTGCAGTGCGAAGGAAAACCTCTGCCTGTTCCGGACTTACTTTTTTGATAAACTTCGCTGGATTTCCGCCATAAATACAACCTTCTTCAATCACTGTATTTTGTAATACAATAGCTCCTGCAGCTACAATGGCATTTTTCTTGACAATGGCTCCATCCATCACAACGGCTCCCATACCAACCAGTACTTCATCTTCAATAGTACAGCCATGAACAATGGCATTGTGTGCGATAGAAACATAGTTGCCAATAACAGTTTTATGTTTCTGGTAAGTACAATGGATCACAGCACCATCCTGAATGTTGGTATGATGTCCAATGGTAATAGAGTTAACATCCCCTCTTACAACAGCGTTAAACCAGAGGCTGCAATAGTCTCCCATAGTTACTTCTCCAACAACTGTAGCGTTGGGAGCTATGAAACATTCTTGTCCAAACTGAGGCATAATGCCTCGTACAGGTAAAATAAATGACATATATGAAAATCAGTATAGATTCTAATTGTGTGGCGAAAATTACATATTCTCACATAATAGCCAACGGATATCTGTTTTTTTAACAGAATTTGCCCTTTTAGAAAAACTGATTTATATCATGTAATTTATTACTGATTTTTGTTTGGATTAAGTCTAAATAAGCTATACCTTTACTGCACTTAATCCTTAATGAGTCGAATGTGTAAGAAAGTTGCCCCCGCCATTACTGAATCGTATCAGGAAGTTTTTCGTACAAAGTCAGGTTGTATTTATCAGTCAGATATTGAAAAGTCTTTGTTGGTTGAGTTTGCAAACAAGATTGCTCGTTTTGATATACGCTGTCTGCAACGGTTAAAAAGTGCTGTTTTTAGCATTAATCTTGCTGAAATGGCTACAGATACCTCCCGGACCACTGATGTAGAAATCATATCATTGTGTGCGTGTGAACATTGTTATGTATTGACGTTGGGAGAGATTATCAACTTCCGTGAGTTGCTTGCCGGGGCATTCGTTATGTTTGAATTGAATAGTATCATTCAGGAAAGAATATACAGTATTCCTGTGTATGCTTAACGCATTCTATTTCTGAGTAGTTATATAAACTTTTTCTTCTAAAAACGCATTCTGTGTAACAGGGTGCGTTTTTTGTTTCTATTCAGATTATTTATAAATTTCTCAAAAAAGCCCCTCATTATTTGGAGGTTCGCATAGAACGACGGAACTTTGGGATATCGAAAAAAAATATTTCGAATCGACTAAAAAATAGATATATATGAAAGACTTAATGCGTTTAAGAAGTTTGCTTGGCACGGAAGTAGAGGCGTTGCTAAACAACCAGATCAAAATGGAAGCTTATAATTCCTCTGTATATTTAGCTATGGCTTCCTGGTGTGATCGGAATGGTTTTGACTACAGTGCAGACCATTTCTACAAGCAGGCTGAAGATGAGCGTGAGCATATGTTGCGCTTCTTCAAATATGTGAGTGATATGGGCGGAACAGCCGTATCTCCTAGTGTAGATGGTATTCCTCAGGAGTTTGAATCTTTCAGAGAGGTATTCGAAACTGCATTGGAACTTGAAGTAAAGACAACTCAGGCTATCAATAATATTGCAGATAAGTGCTATAAAGAGAAAGATCATGTTACTGTGGAATTCCTAAATTGGTTCCATAAAGAGCAACGTGAAGAGGAATATGTAGCTCGTCGTTGTCTAGAACTGTTTGAGGTAATTGGTGAAGAAGGTACAGGACGTTGGGAAATCGATAAAGCTATTCCTTCTGTTTCTTACGGAAACGAATAAAAATAAAGCTCGATTAAAAATAGAAGGCTGGAGAGTATCTCCAGCCTTTTGTTTTATAGGGTATCTTATAGTGAATCGGTCTATGTAAGATTTTAAGTAATTAATAAATTTATGTATTGGCTTTAATATGCTATTAGTCAGCCTGTAAAATTGTTTTTCTACTGGAAAATCGCCAACTTTCAGCCTGAAATGTATGTAAAAAAAGACATCATTTCGTTTACAAATCCTCGGTGAAGCTGATTAATAAAAGAAATACGGAGTTTGGTATCTAAATTGATAGGTTCTTTATACCTATTGCAACTTTATCTTTAATTTTCTGGTAAAACACCTGAGAGGTGATACCATAAGGGTTGGTATTTAAATCTTATATGCAGAATCTTTATCCAAACCAAATGAACTTAAATATGTTTACCACTTTGCGCAAATATAGTCTTGTATTTGCAAGTTTGCTTGTATCTGTATTGCCGACCGTGGCTCAGGATATTGTTTACCAGAATAATGGAAAGAAGGTAGATTGTAAAATCATTGAGATTAATCCTCAAAAAATAAAATATAAGATTCCTCAGAATCCTGGCCCTGCCTATTCTATGGATGCTGGAGATGTTTTAATGGCATTTAGTAGTACTGGTAATTATGTAGTATATCCATTGAATGGAGATAATGCACAGGCTGCCGGATTTATGAATACACCTGCCAATAAACAGAATGATCTGATTATTACACTAGACAATCAGGTTATTGCCGTAATTGAACTATCGCTAAATGACAAAGAGGTAAAGTTTAAGAAAGCTGATGATAAAAAGCCTAAAGAACAGAAACTACCTAAAAGCAAAATTGCTGTTATTTTGTATAAAGATGGTCGTCATGAACTGATAGCAGATCCTGCTGCTGCTGCTGCAAGTCTGAAAGCTACTAAAACACAGACTGACCAGATCACGGGAGTTGATAATACATTAAAAACAGATGCCAACGCCAATACTGGTAATAAAAATGCTTCCAATGCCTCAGATGATGCCGTAGCTTTTCCTGGCGGACCTGAAGAATTTGAGAAATTCCGGAATAAGGCACTTATCAAAGTAGATGAACTAGGCACTTATCTGGCAACTATCGTTGATCCAAAGACTCCTGCAGAAAAGGCTAACTCTACTATTGGACTTGCAGTAACTCTATTTGTAAATGAGGATGCCAGAGTAGAAGTATCCAATGTAAATACAGGTATCAAGAATAAATATAAGATCAGAGATTACCTGCGTCGTTTGAAACTGGTAGGTGCAGACTATCAGGAAGTAGAAGTTTCTTATGCTGATATCAGCTACGCGACTGATTTTCGTAAGGGACCTGATGGAAACTACTACGGAGTTGTATCATTTGTGCAGACATTTAAAGGGTTAGTAGATGGGAAAGTGGTATACGGTGATGTGACGCAACGAAATGTGACAGTGATCTTGAAATTATATGAAAAGGCTGTAGACGGAGAAACAAAGAAATTATGGGATGTGTTTTTGGCCGATGTAGGTATAGAAGAAACACGTAAACTGTAAAAATTGATGCACAGGTTAGTGTACAGATGATAAAATCTTTGCACTAACTGACTGTATACTAAGTTTATTGCAAACTAATCGAAAAATGCGATTACTTCTCACCTTTAATTTACACTAATTAATATGAAGCAAATCTACATCATCATTATACTATAATCATAGTAGTAAATTAATATTTCTTTCAATGAAAGTTCTCGTTTGGTTGCTGGCCTTTTTTGCTTTTCATCCTGTTTTCTCGCAAATATTTCAAGACGAAGTCACTGCTAATTTTGCCTATCAGGTTAAACAAATAGATGAATTTATAGAACGTTTTAACAACAAGGAAAATACCTTGATTAAGCAATATGTCAAAAAGAAGGACACAACTGCACAGTTTAAACGTGAGCAAATGATTAAAGGTCTTTTCAATGCTTCTGACACAAGTTGGAAGAAAGCGGAGATTCTTCAATTTATTGGCCAGGTAAGTAATACAGAGGACCCTGTCTATTTGAATTTCTTTGACGCCAACTGGTATGCTGAAGTAAACTGTGCTGCGTCTTATAAAGGAAAGCCAAGCACGATTACACTGATTCTGAAAATTCAGCGTGAGAAGAATGGCATGTCAAAATGGATTGTAGTAAGTGCCATTGCAGATTTTCTGCGACTACCTATTCGAAAAGACACTACTACAGGACTGAATCCTTTGAGTCATGCAACCGACTTTATGAATATAGATTTGCTGACTACAGATAAGAAAAACATCCGGAATTATCTTCCAAATCACTATCAGGATGAAGTATTATCAGTATTTCTATATGAAGCCCAGCATAATCAGCTTGTTATTAAGCAAGTAAATAAAATTACTTACCATTTTTTACAGATAGACGGGTGGATATTTACTGTCAATCGCTTTAGCAGGCAAACACGTAACTCTGGATGGTTACTGAGTAAATTACTTCCTGTTACTGTAAGTGCCAAACAGAAATATGCACATGAAAAGTTGAATTTACCAGATGAGATGTGCCAGTTTCAGACCTCATATCGGTAGATTTTAGAGATGATTTTATGAGCTTACACACATTCCCAACCTGAAATGTCATGTACAAAATACGCCAGTTTCTCTTTTCATACAGTATTCTTTCTTTTTTTTGTATAGCTGCGTTTGCCCAGGAGCTTACAGTAAAGGAAGGTGCTGAGATTAGCTATCAGGCAAAGAATGCCATTGTCGAATTACAGGATTTGTTAAACTTTGTGACATTTGCAGATCTTCCCCCTAATGAGTTAAAAGATGTAATTACGAATAGTTATTCTTCTTCCAAGAATCAAATCTTCTACAATAAAGATGTAGTTCTTGAAGATGATATAGACCCTGCTTATAAATTAGGTAATACGAAGGATTTAAGTGCAGAGAAGTATCTGAATACACTGGATGTTTTTTACGAAAAAACCATAGATGCTTCTATCACATTTTCAGATATTAAGGTGTCCAATGTGAAGAAGAAGGATTTTATTTATGTTAAAGTCTATTTTGAAAGTCATTTTGGAAGCAAATATAAAAAGTCAGGAGCTGGGTATTCTCCTGTCAAAAGAATAGCTCAGATCCGTGCAGAGAAAGCTGGTAGCAGATGGAAAGCAAAAATTGTAGGAATTAGCTTTTATGATCCCAATTCTCCTTTGGAAGGGCATGAAAATGATGTGGCCTTGTTAGCCGGGCCTTCAGAGGAAACCGGAGCTAGTGGGAATACCGGTGGGGTAGCTTCTCAGAAGGACATAGAAGAGGCTGTGTCCAAATACATGCGCGAACGGGAAGAGGCTGATAAGAAAGAACGGGAAAGTGAATACCTTCAGGCAATCCAACGGGCCGATCTGGCTTTCTCAACAGAAGATTACTTGGCTGCTAAAGATGCTTATCTGGCAGCAGCAGAAGTATACCCTTTTCGGACTTATCCCAAGATCCGTATAAATGAAGTAAACCGGATTATTGCTACTTATTTCTCATATGATGAGTTAAAAAAGAAAGGTGATATTGCGAAAAATTTTCGGGATTATGAATCCTCTATAGAATATTACCGAAAGGCTCTGAATGCAAAGCCTGAAATGTTAAGTACACTGGATCCGGAGATTAAACGGTTGTCTAATTTCGTACAGGAGATATCAGGATTAAAGACTCAGTTTGAAGCAAAGAAATATAAAGATGTAATAGAACAGACAGACGACCTGATAAAACAGAAAAAGAAACAAAAAGCGATAAACAACTATCCGGAGTTATATTTGTTAAGAGGCAAGAGCTATTTGCAGGCAAATGAGAAGAAAGCAGCTGAAAAAGCTATAGAAGATTTTAATGAAGCTATTGCCCTTGATCAGAATTATCTGGAGGCTCGTCTGGCTCGGGCTGATTTGAATGAAACACGTCGCAATGATGTAGTATCGGCTATTGCTGATTATGATATTATTACCAAAGCCATTGACCCTCTTAATCCTGCTTATCATGCCAAAAAAGCAGAATTAAAAGAGAAGGTTAATAATATTAAAGGGGCTCTGGAAGATTATGACAAAGCCATTGCATTAGCACCTAAAAGAGGTTTATATCCTTACCAGAAAGCATTGGTATTGATTAAGATAAAAGATTTTACGGCAGCAAAAGAAAATCTTGAAAAATCAATTCGGGTAGAACCTGAATTTGCAAAGGCTTATTATCAGCGGGGAATGTTGTGGATGGAAGTTAGCAAGCTTAAAGAAGCGGCAGCTGATTTTAATAAAGCAGAAGCGTTAGGTCTGGAATCTGCATTAGTTGTAAATATTCAGGCTAAAGCTATGAAGTTTTATGATGAGGGCACTCTTGCCATGAAACAGAATGACTGGTTAAAAGCGCAGAAAGCATTGGGCAATGCAGTGGCTATCCGACCTAAATATGCGGCAGCATGGTTTATGCAGGGACAGCTATGGGAAAGGCAAGGGAACTATAAAAAGGCAATTGAGCAGTATACTCAGGCCTTACAGGTGAATGAACGCTACAAAGAAGCCTATTATGCCAGAGGTATGGCTCGTATTCAATTAGGTAACTCTGCAGATGCACTAGAAGACTTTAGTACAGCTGTAGAGCTGGAGCCGACCTATATAGATGGACTAAAGGGAAGAGGCTTTGCTTACACTCATATAAAAAAATATACAGAGGCTAAAGCAGACTTAACAAAAGCTATCAATCTGACACTACCTTTGTTATCACAAGCCCAGAAAGACAAAAAGAATGAAGCTAAAGCAAATGTGTTATCATTTAAAACACAATTGGCAGAATTATATAGTATGTTGGGGTATGTCCGGTATCTGTCAGGAGAAAGCAATGCAGGACTGGAAGATGTGAAAAAAGGACTGGATTATGCAGATAATTATGCAGATGCGTATCGTTATCGTGGGTTGATCTATCAGCAGCAGGGAGATCATAAAAAAGCAATCAGTGATTTTGATGATGCTATCAAACGAAATAATAAGAATTATCTGGCTTATAGAGACAGAGCCGTTTCATATATGGAGTTGGGGAAAATGAATGAAGCTTTAGGTGATCTTAATACTGTAATCAAAGCAGATACTCAGGCTGTAGCGAAAGATGCTATCTTTACAAGAGGAATAGTGTACGCTCATCAGAATAAATACAATGAGGCATTACAGGATATGCAGGCTTTTATGAAAAAATATCCTGAATCAGCTGATGCACATTTTTATTCTGAGCTGGGTTTTGTGTATCTTAATCTGAGTAATGCTACAGAAGCCTTAAAGCAGTTTGAAAATGCGTTAAAAATCGAGAATCCATATGCACAGGCACAATATGGTATGGCTTGTACCTATGCAAAGCAGAATCAATGGGAAAATGCACTGGCCTGGTTAGAGACTTCCTTTAAGACTGGAAAGATGAATAAAGACCAGGTAAAGCAGGATGAAGAACGATATCTGAAAAATTTACGGGATAATAAAGATTACCGTAAAAAATATGAATCACTAAAAAAGAATTATTTAAAGTAGTATCTTTCTGTACTACTGATGAGATTTGTACTTATTCATATACATTCATTATACCAAACAAACACTCTAAAATCAATAAATTCGATTTCACCTGAATTCATTTTTGGATGTATTTTGTGAAATGGTATGGAATTTGATTTTAGCCTACAAACAAAACAATTCAAAAATGAAAAACCTTCTTTTTGTTTTATTACTATTTATCAGTCATTGGGCTATTGCACAGAAGGCTCCGGATAAAATTCAGAAAAAAGATAAATCAGTAATTGATGCTCTTGTAGTGGAGATCTCTAAAAATGAGATTCAATACAAAAAGTTTTCCTCACCTAATGGGGCTACCTTTTCTATTCCTACCAGTGAAGTATCAAGTATTGTATATTCCAGTGGATACATTGATGTGATGGATGCAGATGAATCTGTTGCTGCCCCTGTTGTAAAAAACACAACAATGGACCCTAAAAGTACAACTGTAGAACCTGTAACAAAACCAGAAACAGGAAAAGAAGGGCCTGCAGAGCCAATAGCAACTACAGAGCCTGAAAAAAAAGAGAAAAAGGAAAAGAAACCAAAGAAAGAGCCTGAGACTAAATCCAATGATACAAGGGAGGCCTCTGTATCCGGGGATGAATCAAAAACAACTGTTACAAAATTAGATGGAAAGCAGGAAACAATAGTATTGCCCTCTTCTGATTTTACCGGACTGGATATTGATAAGCTGCCAAAATCCGGTCTTGAAAAAGATGAAAGATTACCAGCTGAATATGCAGGAGAGTATCAGTGGAAGACTTCAGAGAGAGGTGGGCGGGAAACTGCATGGCTGTTTGAATGGGATAACATTACATTGATAGCTAAAGAATGGATGGGATATGGATGGCGTGTGCAATCAAATAATCCTAAAGACATTAAGCTGGATGGCAATAAATTAGTAGTAAAGAAAAAAGTCATAGGGTATTTTGTGAAGTTTAGCAGAGGGGGGCAGGAAATCAGAGGTTTTCAACCTGTTGTAGATAAAAAAGCAAAGAAAGATGGCAAACAGGATCTTTTCCTGATAAAAGTTAGTTAAAAGTATTGCTACACTATACAGCTTATTGGATAACAACTCTTTTTCAAAAGGGTTGTTATTTTTTTATGTATGAATGTTAATTACATGAATTTTTCCAGATCACATCATCCAAAGATAAAAATTACACTGTTTGGTTCAGAATCCACAGGCAAGACTACACTCGCTGAACAGCTAGCTTCACATTTTCATACAATATGGACTCCCGAGTATGCACGGATCTATCAGGAAAAACACAATCGTTTACTCACTTATCGTGATGTAACACCTATTGCCAAAGGACAAATTAAACTGGAACAATATTATCTATCTCAAACAAAAAAGCTTTTAATCTGTGATACCGATATTTTGGAAACCAAAGTATATAGTGAAGCCTATTACGGCAAATGTCCTGATTGGATAGTAGAAACCATTCCTGGTTGCTATGCAGACTTGTATCTGTTTATGAATATCGATCTACCCTGGATTCCTGATGGGATAAGAGATCGTCCAAATGATAGAGAAGAGATGCATGCTCTTTTTCAAAAAGAGTTAGAATCTCGTGGATTGCCTTTCTTTCTACTGTCAGGAAATATGGAAGACCGTTTTATACATGCATTGGAGTATATAGAAGAGTTAAAGTTATAGTAAATAGACCATAGAATATTTTCTGAGTCTGTAGATTGAATCATTGCATGCGCTTAAAAAAGGAGGTACTGTTGGGATGAATGAATAATATAAGGCTTGTAAACTATATTTTATAGGCGGTAAGGAGATTACTTGTGGAAAATAACATTTTTGATATTTTTGATATATCATCATTACCCACAACTAATTTACGAATAACCTATGTTTACGAACAAATTTCTGACAGCAAATACAGAGAAGCTAACCCGGTTAGCGCGTTGTTTTCCTCACTATGTATATGAAGAGATTATGGAGCCTATCCATCAGATCGAGCAGGAAAGCTGGAAAAATATTGATGCAGAGAATACTATGTTGGATTTTGTATTCGCACGAGCCATGAAACAATTCACCAAAGATAGTACAGACAAATATGAACATATCTATACTAAGAAATTTGAAATACCTCAGATTCAATTGTTTGAGCTTTTGATTAAAAAGTTTCCAATGATTAGTATGACCCAGCAGTTAGCTAACACTCTTATCTGTGAGCGGCTTAGAGGTTGGAAAGAGGCTGTGTTAGTTGATATTGGTGCAGGAACAGGATATCAAGCCAGGGAAATAGTACGTCGATTGGGAAACGAACCTCTACGTCAGCTACAGAAAATAACTATTGTTGCTATAGAACCATTTGCTGAAGCATTGGAAGCCGCAAAACAAAACTTTGAAGAGATAGCCAAAGATGTTCCTTTTGAAGTTAACTATATTCTGAAAAATGATTTTTCTGAGAACATGTCTTTGCAGGATTGGTCTGCAGTACTATCCGGATTAGGTGATAATATTGTTGTGAATGCATCATTTGCATTGCATCATATTAAATCTAATCGAGATAGAATTAAGGTGTTTCAGAATTTAAGGGATATATCTGTAAGAGCTATTGTGTTGTCAGAGCCCAATGTCGATCACTATGAACCCAACTACTATCAGCGATTTAAAAATTGTCTTCATTTATTTAGTTTAATATTTGAGGCCATTGATGAATTACCATTGGCAGATGAAGAAAAGAATGCTCTAAAACTATTTTTTAGCAGAGAAGTTGATGATATACTGGGTGTTCATGAAAGTGATCGGGTTGAAAAACATTATGCTGTTGGCCAATGGTTAGCCTTATTGCAGGAGGTTGGTTTTATTGCTACTAAAAAAGATTTAAATCTGTATTTTGATAACTATTGCAGTATAGAAATACATGGCAGTATAGAAATACATGACAGTTATTATGATTTTTGGAGTATTAGGTATAAGGACCAGGATGTTATTTCTGTAATTATGGCAGAGCCTCTGGAAGTGGTTTTAACAGATTTATTTGAAAAGAAGGCAAATAAGTACCTGGTTTCTATATCTAATTCTGAATTTTTTAATAAATAAATAAGTAATTCGCCCGAAAATTGCGCAATAATTAGTTAATTATTGCGCAATTTTTGTTTCTGGGAAGGACATATTTTCTATATAGATAAAACCTTAGAGAAATAAAAATAGTTAAAACGTGAAAAGACTTTCATTGTAAGGAAATTTGCAAGATTTCTTTGAAGAAGGGATGTCACTTTTTCATTTTTGTATTTTAGCCTGTAACTATTTATTACTAAAACTTCATAAGTAAATATGAAAATTCTGGAAGAGAAATTTGTTAATATTGATTATGATGCTGCCAGTGAAACACTTATACAAACATGGTTAGGCTTTATAAGTAGTGAGAATTTTAGAAATGCTATCGACAAAACTGTTGATATATCCAGAGAGAAAAATGTAAGAGCAATCATTTCAGATACATCTCAGCTTTCTATTGTACGACGAGAGGACACTGAGTATGCAGCCTCTGTTATGCCTGAATTAATACAGAATGGACTAAAGAGAATGGCCTTTGTTCTATCTGAGAACGCATTTGCACAGATGTCGGTAAAGAATTTTTCAACCCAGACAAAAGAAAAGGTAGAAGAAAATGAGTTGGTAAAACATTTTGCTAGTATGGAACTAGCTAAAAAGTGGATAAATTCTGTAAGTTAACTATAGATAAAATAAATATAATACCTTGTGACTCTTAACCCTCAAGGTATTGCATTTATAAAGTTTCATGAGATTATTGTATTAAACCTATGATGATCTGGGTTCAGTAAAATAAATATGAAAACAAGTAAGTTCTTCCTTTCAGATAAATCCAATCTAAACTATGTGAAAATGAAACAGATATCTTTTAAATAAAGAGATTTATTATAGATACATCTCTGTAAAATGTGTATATAGTAATAAATCCCTGTGTATAGTTTTGGCATTTGTGTAAGAAAAGAGTAACTTTAGAAAAAATGGAATAGTTTATTCTTGATTCAAATCTCAATGTTTTCTAGATCCTTCTTGCATATATGGTGTACTCCTCGGAAATTACAATGTTCAGATCTTTACTCATTTGCTGAAAGATTGTCTACTCTAAACTTAATAATCTGAACGATTAATTATTATTTACCTGTTAATTTGTTTTCAACAGATCAAAAATACACCAATCCAAACTCTTTTGATTTTCAGATAGCATACAATTCCCTTTTGCTATAGATTCTAGTACGACCTATCCAACTTACAACAGTAAATCCGCTAATTAATAATTGTCTTTTTCTTGTATGCTCTCTTCGTTATCTATGTGAGTAAGAATACGTTATTTGTAAATTTAATATAACTTTTATGTATATATTGAAAATATGTATCTTTTTTTTGTGAAAATTGTAATTTATACTATTCTTTTTTAGTATATTATGGAAAAAATATACATATTGTGATATGTAGTTGTTTAGAGCGATACATAAAAGTGTTTTGTATTATTTTTATTTTTTAATTGTATTTTAACCAATGTCTAAGTATTTGTGTGTCAGATACCATTGGATGAGAACGGTTTATGCTAAGTAGATAATCTTCAGAAAAGCGATTCTAATGTACTGTTAGTCTTAATACCCTTAATTATAACCAAGCCTATTTAATCATATACCCAATTAATCATTACTTATTTCTGAATTATCTCCACATTATGTTTGATTCTAAAAACAGTTTGCAATTATCTGACTATGCACAATTACAGCTATCTCAGGAAGAGATGCGCAGATTTGGTTATAAGGTTATTGATACCATTATCGAGCACTCTGTAGTTCTTAAGGACAAGCCTGTTGTAAATATGGTAGGCCGTCAGCAAATGGAGGCCTTATTGCGGGAGCCCGCACCTCAAAAAGGAGCAAAGTGGGAAGATGTATTCGAACAAGCGATATGGGATATTTTTAGCCATATTATGCATATGAACCATCCACGTCTTTTTGGATGGGTACCAGGTCCCAGCAATTTTGTAAGTGTTATGGCTGATTTGCTGGCCACAGGATTCAATATTACTACTGGGGCATGGATGCTCTCTTCCGGACCCACTCAAATAGAAATCATTGTCATTGATTGGCTTAAGGAGATAATTGGTTTTCCCAAAAAAGCAGGCGGTATTATGGTGGGAGGGGGATCTATTGCAAATCTCAGTGGACTTACTGTTGCCAGAAAGATTAAGCTGAAAGATAAGATTGAGAATGCTGTGTTATATTTCTCAGACCAGGCGCACTGGTCTAATGAACGTGCTGCCTATATCCTGGGATTTGCAACTGACCAGATTCGAAAGATTCCGGTTGGCGCAGATTATTGTATGGATGTAGAATATCTGAGACAACAGATAGAAACAGATAAAGCTGCCGGACTACGTCCATTCTGTATAATTGCAAATGCTGGCACAACCAATACCGGAGCAATTGATTCATTAATGGAAATTTATGCTATCTGTGAGCAGGAAGATATGTGGTTGCATGTTGATGGTGCCTACGGAGCTGCTGCTGCTTTGAGTAAAGAAGCAAAAGAAATGCTGAATGGTATACAGTATGCTCACTCGCTCACTGTAGATCCTCACAAATGGTTTTTCCAACCTTATGAAGTGGGGTGCTTGTTAGTGAAAGAAGATAGATGGCTGGCAGAAACTTTCGATATGACTGCTGATTATATGCGTAATCTTGAAGAATCCATGAATGATGTTAATTTTTATGGAAAAGGTCTTCAGCTTACCCGATGTGACAGAGCACTCAAACTATGGATGTCTATCAAAATATTTGGTCTGGAGAACTTTAGCTCTGCTATTGATCGTGGTATCAAACTAGCAAAGTATGTACAGGATTTGTGGGAAGAGAGGGAGGGATGGCAGGTTATGAGTGATGCCAGGCTTGGTATTGTGACTTTTCGGTATGCGCCAGCTTCTCTTGATGAGAAGATGATTGAAGAACTAAATGATGCTATAGCTCTGGCTGTTGCAGATGATAAGTTTGCATTAACCCCAACTACAAGACTTAACGGAAAGCTGGTGATGCGTATGTGTACCATTAATCCTCGTACATCTGAAGATGATATACTCGAAACAGTTACCCGTATTCAGATGATAGCGAAGGAAGTGTATAACACACTAATGGTAAAACAAGTAGTGGCAGAAGATACTACTGCTGCTATGGTAAATATCGAGTATAAATATATGCAAAAGCAAAATAGTTAAACCTAGTTATAATTCATCCTATAATCTCAAAACCCTTTATCTAATTTATGCTAAACGCTGTTTATTCATCTGCACCTGCACAAGGAACAATTACTTTCAGTGTACTTACTAAAGATGATGTGGAAGGTGCTGTAGACTGCATTGCTTCTACTTTTACTTATGGAGAACCTATGACTAAGTTACTTGGTATTTCCAAAAAGGAATTTGATCATTTTGCAAAGTTGTTTGTAAATAAAGCTGTAACAGATGGATTGTCTGTTGTTGCAAAGGACAGTGTATCTGGAGAAGTTATTGGATGTTTGGTTTGTGAAGATTTTATCACTGAACTTCCTGAAGGGATTGAGACAATCTCAGAAAAGTTCTTCCCAATCTTTGGATTACTGGAAGAGCTGACCAATAAATTTAAAAGCCAGAATGTTGTAGAGCAGGGAGAATTATACCATTTATTTATGGGAGGGGTACGAAAAGAATTTGCTGGAAAAGGGATTATTGATGAACTTACTCTGGAAGCGGAAAAACTTGCACAGTCAAAAAACTTTAAAGGTGCAATTGGAGAAGCAACAGGACCAATCTCTCAGCATGTGTATGTAAATCGCTTTGGTTACCAACCACTTGATATTGTTGAATACAAAGATTTTTTATTTGAGGATACACCTGTATTTGCCGACATTCAGGATTGTGAGAAATGCCAGTTGATTATCAAATATTTCAATAATTAAGTTAAAAAGAATCCCACTGTTTGTGTGCAGTGGGATTCTTTCTTTTATTTGCTTTTAAACCATTGATAAGCTTGCTCAAAAGATGCTGCGAATTTTTCTACAGTATGCAGAGAAACAAACTTTTCTCCCAAGGCTTTCTTATTCGTGATTTCTCCGAAAATGCTTTCAGGCAAATTTAATGCGATTTTCTGTAAACCTGCTTTCTTAAGATCTTCACTCCAAATGTCGTTGACATACTGAGCTGTTTCAGGCAAGCCACCTTTAAACTCGATCAGATCAGCTATCATAAAAGGCGCTTTGTATTTAATGATCGCTTCTGTTATTTTTTGCATACCTTCTTTGGCTTTTGCATCGTTAACGAAACCAATCCATTTATACTCAACAGTTTGATGTGTTGGATTGTACACCACTTCTACGTGGGGGGCCTTGTAATAAGATATCTTTTCCATGATCTTTAAGAAGGAATTTTTATATGTAGTATAACTAATTTATAAATGATCAAACAAAAATAATGTCTTTATTGACTATTTAATAATCATAGAGGGCAGATAATGAACAATGTAATAGATTCTTTTTAAAGAAAGTATATATAGATGGATGCAATAATAGAATAAAAAAAGACAACTGGATATTAAAATTAGCAGTTGCTGTATTTATAAATAAGTAATGAAAAATAGTGCGAATTTTGGAGTTACAATTATTCCTATTTTTCATTTATGTATTTAAAAATCATTTTTATGTTTTTAAGTATAAATGTTCGTGCATTGGCACAATGAAGCTCGTTTAATAAATAAAGAATAAGGTTTGTAGAGTAATTTTATCCCATTTTTTGAAATTTATGTCTTTTAGATGCTTTTGATTACCAGTTTGTTGTATATGTATTATAGGTGATCAGAAATTAATTTTATGCTAACATCAAAAGAACTGCAGGTAAGTTTTTTAGAAGATTAGTCAAACACATACATAAATTTTATACCTTTGCAGTGTTCTCTTTATTTTTTAGAGAACCTATCATACTAAGAGAATACAATTATAATGTAAGAATAATTGGTCTTAGGGGTGCCTTATTATTACGGGCTGAGATCATACCCTTGAACCTGATTCGGTTAGTACCGACGAAGGAAAAGACAAAAGAAGGCTTGTCAGCCCCTGGCATACCTTATGTTTTATCCTGCAAAACTTCAATTGCATTCATGAAGAAATTTACTCTTCTTTTTATGGCAATGATGCTAGCATCTTTGTCATGGGCACAATACACTATTTCGGGTAAAGTAACCTCTGCAGGACAGCCATTGCCAGGCGCTACGGTAAGTCTGCAAAATACTTTTAAAGGCTCTCTCTCAATGACTGATGGCAGATATTATTTGCGTAATCTCCCTTCTGGAAAGTATGTAGTGATAATCAGCTTTATCGGATATGAAAAATTAAGTAGGGAAATCGACTTAACTTCAGATCAGATACTGGATATCGATTTGAAAAAGATGGAATACATAGCAGACGAAATCGTAGTTGCTGCAACAAGAGCTTCGCAGAAATCAGGCACTACTTTTACTTCTGTGGACAAAGCGACACTCGCCAAACAGAATCTTGGACAAGACCTTCCATTTCTATTAAATCAAACTCCTTCTGTTGTCGTTAGTTCTGATGCAGGTGCAGGAGTAGGATATACAGGTATTCGCATTCGGGGAAGTGATCCTACGCGTATTAATGTCACTGTCAATGGTATTCCTCTTAATGATGCGGAATCACATGGAGTGTATTGGGTAAATATGCCCGATTTTGCTTCGTCTGTTGACAATATTCAGATTCAACGGGGTGTTGGTACATCAACAAATGGTGCTGCTTCTTTTGGCGCAAGTGTGAATGTGCAGACAAATCAGCTGAATGAAAAACATTATGCCGAAATCAACAATGCCTATGGATCTTTTAACACCTGGAAACATACTGCCCGGGTAGGTACAGGCCTGATAAATGGGAAATGGACTTTTGACGGACGGCTATCAAAAATCAGTTCAGATGGGTATGTAGACAGAGCGTCCAGCAATCTGAAATCCTTCTTTTTATCGGGTGGATATTATGCTGGTGGCACTATGATTAAGTTCAATGTCTTTTCTGGTAAAGAAGTGACCTATCAGGCATGGAATGGTGTACCTGAATATCTTCTGAAGACGGATCGTACATATAATGCCTATACGTATGATAATCAGACTGATAATTACCAGCAAGATCATTATCAGCTCTTCCTGACACATGAGTTTAATCGTAATTGGAATGCTAACCTAGCACTACATTATACACATGGAGAAGGCTACTATGAAGAATATAAACCAGGAGAGAGCTTGAGTTCCTATAATCTTCCTTCTATTAGTATTGGAGATTCTGTGATTACGGCAACGGATTTAATTCGGAGGCGTTGGTTAAATAATGATTTTTATGGTCTGGTTTGGTCTGTCAGTTATAATACATTAAAACGATTCTCTGCAATATTGGGTGGCGGAGCAAATAATTATACTGGTGAACATTATGGGGAGATAATATGGGCAAGATTTGCCAGTACCAGTGAAATCAGACAACGATATTATAATGATGATGCCAGTAAAGGAGATATCAATTTCTATGCAAAGGGGAATTATGATTTTTCAGACAAGTTTAATGCCTTTTTGGATTTACAATATCGATATATTGCTTACTCATTTCTTGGCTTTGACCATAATCTGCGTAATATAGAGCAATCTGCTACCTATAACTTCTTTAATCCCAAAGTAGGTATTACCTATCTGTTTTCTGATGAAAACAGTGCTTATGCTTCCTATAGTGTCGGCCATCGGGAACCTACCCGGGATGATTTTGTTCAGTCTACTCCAGATAGTCGCCCTAAGCCTGAAAGCTTACAGAATCTGGAGGTAGGATTTCGAAAACAAAATAAGAGCTATCTTCTATCTGCCAATTATTATCTGATGAATTATAAAAATCAACTGGTACTTACCGGGCAAATTAACGATGTAGGTGCATATACCCGAACCAATATTGCACGAAGTTATCGTATGGGAGTTGAAGTAGAAGGAAATGTGAAACTTTCGTCAAAATGGACGCTAGGTGCTAATGCAACGTTCAGTAAAAACAAGATTCGTAACTACCAGGAGTATATTGATAACTACGATACACAGATACAGGAGGTGAAGAAGTATAAAGAGACAGATATTTCATTTTCTCCAAATATTATTGCTGCCGGAACTTTATCCTATAAACCTCTGGCTGGCCTGGAAGTAAGCTGGTTATCTAAATATGTAGGAAAGCAATATCTGGATAATACCTCCAGCAATAATCGTAAACTAAATAGTTTTTTTGTAAACGATATTCGGGTCAACTATATGATTAAACCAAAGTTTGTGAAGGAAATTGGACTCAATTTATTGGTAAACAATCTTTTCAATTACCTGTATGAATCCAACGGATATACATTCAGCTATATCTCTGAAGGTACATTTACTACCGAAAATTATTATTACCCACAAGCAGGAACTAATTTTCTCTTATCTTTAAATCTTAAGTTCTAAGAAAATATAAAACTCATAAACTAAGAGGCAACTTTACAAATACATCATTTGTAAAGTTGCCTCTTAGTTTATGAGTTATTAGTAATAACAAAATTTTGTAAGTTGTGTCTTGTACTCTGTTACTCAATTTACATGCGGTCTTATCTATACGTTATCTCTAAGATTTATATTCCTCTACTACTTTTTGCAGGATCTATCTTGTCAGGTGTAGTTGGATATGTGGTGATAGAAAATTATTCATGGTTAGATGCTCTTTATATGACATCTATTACCGTATCGACAGTTGGATTTACAGAGGTGCATCCTTTATCATCTACAGGAAGGGTCTTTACTATCTTTCTGATATTGTTTAACATCAGCATTTTTACCTATTTTATCACAGTAGTGAGTCGTTTTGTGTTTGATGGGGAGTTTATTCAGTCTTACAAAGCCTTTAAAATGAAAGAAGCCCTTAATGAGATTAGAGATCATGTAATTGTCTGTGGATTTGGACGTAATGGAAGAGAGGCTGCCTCTGTTTTATACAGAAATAAAATTCCATTTGTGGTCGTTGAGATGAACGCGGACAAATTTGAGAATGCAGACTTTCCTTTAACACACAGAATGATAGCAGATGCTACCAAAGATGAAATATTGCTGGAAGCAGGAATAGATCGTGCTCGTTCATTGATTTGTGCTATGCCTAACGATGCAGATAATGTATTTGTAGTATTAACGGCACGCGATCTCAATAGAAAGATTACCATTATTAGTCGTGCTTCAGATTATACCAGTGTTCGCAAACTGAAGATTGCTGGTGCTAACAATGTGATTATGCCTGATACAATAGGAGGGGCGCATATGGCTATGCTCACTCTAATGCCAGACGTAAAAGAATTTATCGACTTACTAAGTACACAGATGAGTGATAACTTTCAGATTGCTGAACTGATTGTGGATAAAAATGTCAGCTTGGTTGATTTGGATGCCTGGCGTACTACTGGTGCTACAGTATTGGGAGTAAAAACAATAGCTGGAGATTATATACTCAATCCTGCTCCGGCTGTTCAGTTACATACTGGTGATCGTTTGATTCTAATGGGAGCACTGGAGCAAATCAGAGATGTAAGTAAAAAAATAGGAGTCTTATAATAAGTTCCGGATTGAGATAGCTGAGAATATGTCGATCCGGAACCACTTATAGCGAATTACTTCAACTCTTTTGACAACTCCTGTGCTTGTTGATGATAAGGATGTGCAGGTGTTTGAGCAATATTTGTCAATAGTTCCTTTGCTTTGTTCGTTTCTTTATTCTGGAAGTAAGCTAATGCAAGATACCACTGTGCCTCATCATAAAATGTAGATGTAGAGGAGATCTGTTTTAGTGTTGTAATGGCTTCAGTGGGCTGTTCCAGTTGCATATGTACATTCGCTTTGTAAAACAAGGCTGAGTCAGATGCGTTTCCTTTATCTTCCAGTGTTTCCAGTATGCCTAATGCCTGTGCATAGTTTTTGGCACGATATAGCTGTAGAGCATGATTTAAAGGATCCTGGTTGGCAGATTGAGTTGCCGTATTTTCATATGGAGTGAAATAGCGTGCAAAAAGTGCATCATGAGAGACATTCGCTTTCAACAGGAGATATACAGGTATCAGTAACACGATAGCTGCTGCTGCTGCCCAGTAAAAGCGTTGACGTGTACGTTCATCAAATCGAATAACCTGAGTAGGAGGATGATAGGCTGACATGTTACTTTCAACTTCTTCCAGTTTAGATAGCATCCGTCCACGTCCAACAGCGCGTAAACCTTCGCGTATCGTTCTTTGTAAAGCAACCTCTTCTGAAAAGGAAGTTTCCTGAGCTACCCGAGTTTCGAATTCCTTTCTCTCGTGAGGACTTAGTTTGCCTTCAAAGTACCGTTCGATTAATTCTGTATTTTCCATAATGTATAGTGTTTGCAATTTTTATTCCAAAGTGTTTGGACTAATCGGATAGCTGAGAAAATATTTTACTTTAAACAACTTCTTTAAGAGGTGTATTCCAATCTATATAGTAGGTAAAGAGTATACTTGTATCATTCTAAGATCCTATATATTTTTAATGCCAGGAACAGACTCCTGAAAGATTTTCTTTAATCGGGTTAAACATTTGTACTTTTGTGTCTTGGCAGAATCTGTGCTTTTGTAATCCATTTTAGTAGCCAGTTCCTCAATACTTAAATCCTGATAATAATACATCTCCAGTACAGTGCGACAAGGCTCGCCCAATTCCACTAACGCTTTTTCCAGCATTTTGTACATCCCTTCTTTCTCTTCTGAAGTCTCACCTTCAATATTCTCTAACTGAAAACCATCTTTTATTTTATCTTGTTCAAACTGCTGAATTTTCAGGTCCCGTTCTCTGGCTACCTGATTTTCATGTAATTTGTTTTTTCCAATAGCAAAAAGATAGGTTTTAACAGAGCTGCTCAGCTTGGAAAGTTTACCCGACATAATGTTCTCATAAAAGATAGTTATCGCAACCTGAAAAACATCTTTGGCAATTTCTTCATTACAAGAGAAATGACGCATTGCCCAAAAAATGAAATCGTTTCGGTATGCTCGATAAATAGCCATCAATTTTGATTCATCACCTTGCCGGATGCGTGCTATTATATTTTCGTCTGACATAGTTCAATGGTTAATGGCATAGAGGGGATTTGGTAACCCCGATTTCACAAAAATAGAGGAAGAATTTATGGCAGACAAAAAACGTTCCCCTTTTTCCATCCTTCATGGATTACTATCCCATATTTATGTAACATAATGCTATTTGAGTGTCCTTCTTTCTTAAGAAGCATTGCTGATGTTGCTTTACAGGATTATGGAACTTTTGTGAGTAGAATAAAAGTTTGATTGGGACAATATAGTTATAACAAGAAACATGCAACAGGTTATTTTTCAACAGGATATTGATCATGCCATGTCGTATGAACAATATAAAGATCTCATTGATAAATTGTTATCGGAGCATAAAACCACTGGTCCCAATCAGTCAGAAGGACTGGTGAAATATACAGAATTGAACCGACAACGGATGCGTAAGTGGGATAAGACAATTGTTTTAAGACATGACCTTATAACTAAGTTACAAAATTGTAAAACACCTATGATCTGGGTTGTTGTGACAGAAGCATGGTGTGGGGATGCTGCGCAAAATATTCCTGCTATCGCAAAAATGGCTTCTATAAATCCCACTATTTCCTTACGAATAGTACTTCGGGATGAAAATCCCCTAATTATGGATGCTTATCTGACAGGTACAAGCCGTTCAATCCCTAAACTTATTGCTTTGAAAAAAGATACCCTGGAAGAGCTAGGCACCTGGGGGCCTCGTCCGGTAGAAGTTCAGAAGTTTGTTATGGATTTTAAATACAATCCAGGCACTATGACTCAGGAACAAATGTATGAGAAAGTACATGCCTGGTATGCTAATGATAAGGCACAGTTAATCCAACAGGAATTTATAAATTTACTCGACCTCTGGCAGGCATAGATATTTTGAACATTATTTACAAAGATAGCAGTCGGTTAAGTGTATGTAAAGAACTTAAGTGAATAATCAAAAGACTATGCACCAGAACTACAAATTTTCGATAGTATGCGTTACGGTATATCTTATTTTATATACAGTGAGTCCACATATAGGTATTCCTTCATGGATAATAGGGACTGCCTATCTGATATCTCCTTTTTTAGTAGTATGGATGGTTATAAGTATCCTGAAAGGAGAAGCATATTCAGGGAAAACATTTGATAAGGGATATTTTTATGCAGATGGAAATGCTCCTAAATCGATAGATGCAGATAAATAAATACAATAGGGCTGGATTTTATACTTGTTATATAAAATCCAGCCCTATTGTATTTATAGAATTAGTTAAGAGGGATAGGTACTGTCTTGCTGTCTTTCATTACAGAAAGAACAATCATAGATTCCAAACTGCCAATTTCTTCCAATTTACTCATTTCGCCCATAACCAGATCTTGGAATGAATGTAGATCTTTTGTTACAATCTTTAATAAAAAGTTTGATGATCCTGTAATATTGTGACATTCTATCACTTCATCCAGTTCATCAATTTTCTGTAAGAATGAATCCATCGACTTTCGGCTATTATTCGTTAGAGAGATCTGCACAAAAAAAGTAGCTCCTAAACCTGCTTTCGGTCCATCAATTTGTGCATAGTAATTTTTAATATAGCCATCGTTTTCCAACCTTTTTACCCTTTCAAAGATAGCAGCCTGTGATAATCCAATTTGTTGAGACAAATAGGCATTCGTAACTTTTGCGTTGTTTTGTAAGAGATTAAGTAGTCTGTAGTCAATCTTATCTAGTTTAGTTAAATTTTCCATAAGCAAAGTTGGGATTAAAAAAGTTTTTGGAATGATTTGCTTTTATTTTTTGCTTTCAGTTTGTTATGATCCAAAGTCTTCCCGTGTTTCTAGCTGTACAGTTGATTGCTTATATAAAGAATAACTGTAAATGTATCTGAATTAGTATCTGTATATAGTAAAAAACTCTTCCAATGATTAATTGGAAGAGTTTTGTGGAAATTATTCTACCTGTACACTACGTGCACTAACTGTTTGTAAGGCAACCTCTTTTACGATATACTGATTGCCATTTGATATTTCAAAACGGTAGGCTCCATCAATCAGGTTATTCAGATCAAACTTACGTATATAATTCTTTCCAGAAACCACCTCTGAATAAACCAACTGGTTTTGAGCATCACGTAGTTGAACTGTGACCTTTCTGCCTGAATTGTTAAGAAAATGTACTTTGAATTTGGTTGTTTCTGGAATTTGGTACACTACAGCTTCGAGTGCTTTGGGAGCAGCAAGTGTTTCTGATTTATTTCCACTTGCCATAGTTTGAGCGTAACCACTTACTGCGATTACGGTTGTTAGCGTTAAGCCAACGAGGATACCTTTTCCTCTTTTCAGAAAGGTTTTCATAGTTTTCATTGTTAGTTGTAGATAAATGTTATAGTTGTAGTGCACACTTATTATTGTCTAATAAGTGATGTATTGCTCGCAAAATAAGTATTAATGACTATAAGATGCATCAGCGAGGCAAAAGTTGCATCATTTTTTTTGATTTACAGGAATGCGAAAGTTTTTTATATAAACGGCTCTAAATATAGGTTGAGTGGCTTATAAATTAACTTGTCTTTTCCTGAAAATTTTTTCTGCATTTCTTTCTGAAAAATAAGTTTCCATATTCGTGCCATAAAATTGTATAAGGCTTATTTTGTTGATTTTCAGCGTCTTGATGTTTTGTGAGCTTGTGCTTTTTTCGAGATTACGTCCGGTTTTGAGACTGCTTTGTTCAGTTTCGGACAAAAGATGGATTAAATAGACAATAAATCATATATTATATATGTAGTAAATATACAAATAAGTAAAAAGGTTATGTTTTACATTTTTTAGGTATATAAGTAAATTTCCACTTTCAAATTAGTGAATTTCGCAATTAGGCTTTTGGTGTGTATTTTTGTTGTTTGTTTGAACTGAAATTTCAAGAATCGGAGTGAAAAGATATTTTCTGGAAGTAGCTTATAATGGGACAAATTATCATGGCTGGCAGGTACAGGCAAATGCCAATACTGTACAGGCTGAATTAAACAAAGCTTTGGCAATCCTACTGAAAGAATCTGTAGAAACGTTAGGAAGTGGGCGAACAGATGCAGGTGTACATGCAACACAGCAGTTTGTACATTTAGACTGTAAGGCAGATCTTTTGAAACGTTCTGTTGTTCATTCTTTAAATGCATTGCTACCAGCTGATATCTCTGTTATAGATATTTATCTGGTTGAACCAACTGCCCATGCACGTTTTGATGCTTTTAGCCGAAGTTATGAATACAGGATTTCACATCAAAAGAACCCTTTTCTACCAAAAATGTGTTACCGCTACAGAGGTACTCCTGATATAGCTCAAATGAATGAAGCGGCACAACTTTTACTTCGCTATACAGATTTTGAATGTTTTAGTAAAGTCAAGACGGATGTAAATAACTTTAGGTGTACTATTACAAAGGCATTCTGGATATATGAAAATGATTATCTGGTATTTCATATATCCGCTAATCGTTTTTTAAGAGGCATGGTCCGGGCTATTGTTGGAACATTGCTGGAAGTGGGTGAGGGAAAAATGAACATTGAAGATTTTGAAAAAGTTATACAAGGACAGGATCGTCAAAAGGCTGGGCGGGCGGTTCCTCCGGAAGGCCTTTTTCTAACAAGAGTAGAGTATCCCTTTGAATTGAAAAGAAATAAGTGATAGAATAATTACTTCGAGTAAACATGTTTGATAAATACTAATATTTTTTACTAATGCAGCTAGAAGAGAAAAGCGGTAAAATTTTTGACATGGTGATTCTGCGTCGTTTGTATGGTTTTATGAAGCCATATATGGGGTACTTTATCATACTTGTTATTTTAATTCTGTTACTGGCTGCCATAGGGCCTGTAATGCCTTTGTTGATTCAGTATACGATAGACCACTATATACTACGTATGGATTATCAGGGACTCACTCAGATGGTATTACTTATGGTTGCGCTATTGTTTAGTCAAGCCATTCTCCAATATTGTAATACCTATCTTTCTGGGTGGTTAGGACAAAATATTATCCGGGATATACGTATTAAGTTATACCGACACTTGCTCGACTTACGACTTAAATTCTACGATAACACACCTATTGGCAGATTAGTGACCCGTACTATATCGGATATAGAAACACTGGCGGATGTTTTTAGTGAAGGTATTGCTGCCATTGCTGGGGACTTGCTTCAAATAGTAGGTATTTTGGCTATTATGTTCTATACCGAATGGCGTTTGACCTTGGTGAGTTTGTCCATATTGCCTTTTATGTTTCTGGGGACCTATGTGTTCAAGGAAAAAATCAAAGAATCATTTAATGAAGTTCGTACAGCTGTTGCCAATCTGAATTCATTTGTGCAGGAACATATTACAGGGATGAGTATTTTGCAGATCTTTAACAGTGAAGCAACTGAGTATAAGAAGTTTGAAGAGATAAACAGGGAACATCGTCGGGCAAACCTTAAATCGGTATTGTATTATTCTGTGTATTTTCCTGTTGCAGAGGTAATTGCTGCAGGCTGTACTGGATTATTAGTATGGTACGGTGCTAAAGGAGTGTTGGCTGAACATATCACATTGGGGACATTGATTGCCTTTATCATGTATATCTCAATGTTTTTTCGTCCTTTACGTATGATCGCAGATCGATTCAATACATTACAGATGGGGATCGTGAGTACAGAGCGTATTGTGAAATTATTGGATAGTGAAGAGTACATTCCTAACCAGGGTAATATTACGCCAAATTCCATTGACGGAAATGTAGTATTTGATAATGTCTGGTTTGCATATAATGATGAGAATTATGTATTGAAAGGTATTTCATTTGAGGTAAAGAAAGGACAGACGGTTGCGTTGGTAGGTGCTACTGGGGCTGGAAAATCATCAGTTATTAATCTGTTGAGCCGATTTTATGATATCAATAGTGGCAAAATATTGGTAGATGGAATAGATCTCAAAGAATATGAATTAAGCGCATTACGCAGTCAAATCAGTGTAGTACTTCAGGATGTGTTTTTATTTTCAGATTCTATTCTGAATAATATCACATTGGGGAACCCTGCTATTTCGTTGGAGCAGGTTATGAATGCTGCAAAACTGGTAGGTGCTCATTCTTTTATTGAGAAACTACCTGGAGGATATCAATATAATGTAATGGAAAGAGGTGCTACTCTTTCCGTAGGGCAGCGTCAGTTAATCTCGTTTGTAAGAGCATTGGTATATGATCCTAAAATTATTGTTTTGGATGAAGCAACCTCTTCTGTCGATAGTGAGACTGAAGAGATGATAGGAGATGCAATTCAAACACTTATGCAGGGACGTACCTCTATTGTAATTGCACATAGATTAAGTACCATTCAGAATGCTACTAAGATTATTGTATTAGATAGAGGTGAAATCAAAGAACAGGGAACCCACGAAGAATTGTTGTTACTGGATGGCTACTATGCTCAGCTTTACCGGATGCAATACAAAAGTATATTACAGCATGAAAAAACACATCATGTAGAACGTGAGAGTAAAATATAATTATTGATTGACTGACCCAATAATTTATTGGGTCAGTGTAAATACTTGCTTTTGACCTGATGAATAAGCAAACACAATGCGTTGAGGAATAGAAAGCTCTCCATCCTGAGTATATTCTTCAAATTGGGCAGATACTTTCTTTCCATCTAATTTGAATTCATAATTGTCAGGCTTGTTTTTGGTCGCTCCCATAAAATCTAGGTTGTGTTGTTCTCCTTCTTTATTCTCAAAATAGTAGTGTTTCTCTTTTTCCTGCCCCATAACTGTATAAATAAATATATCCGAAGTGCTTGTTGACTCATAGTGGTATTCCTGATAGAAGGCACCTTCCTGTTCCTCTTCCGGATGTGTGGCTGCTTCTGTGACATTATTAGCAGATGTATTTGTAATAAGTTTTATCAAGCCATTGTCTACAACTTGAAATTTTTTCTCGGTTTGTTCATCCGAAATAATAGTAGAGTCTGTTTCAGAAGCCATACTTTTTAATCGTTCATTGATACTAATGGCATATTTCTGATCTATGATGGCAGAAAAAGTACCCATTGTGAGAATACCTACTACCTTATCCTGAATCAGAGCAATATCACTTAGCAAACTATCTGAAAGTGAGTATGTAGCCAGACGTAGTTCTGATGCATCAATATCGTGATATGTGTATAATAACCCATACCATTTTGGATTAGAGATCTTGCCAATTATTTTCCATTCCGGATCTGAGCCGGTTGTATCTGGTTGTAAATGGAAATGACTAACCAGAACAGAGTCTGCTACCCTTCCCGTATCAGGAACCTGTTTCCAGGTTTGTGGTAATTGTATGATAGCAAAATCAGTTTTGGGTTCTGCAGTGGTGGTATGTTTTGTTGATGTATTGTCTGTACAACTATACATGATGATACCTATGCAAATGAGAAAGAAATAAAGCTTGTTTGCCATATCAACTATTGAATATACGCTTTTATATAGATTCCTGGAAAAAGGTAAATGGATGAAAAACCAGATCACTGATTGCAGACAATAGGAAAGAACCAGTGAAGAGTATTTTTTAACGTGAATATGGAATGAAATGTTATCTCCAAAAAAGTAGACTAGCAGGAGGATAAATACGAATAGTAATTTGCTGGTTGGAGATAGATCGGGATTAAAAGTATAAATTTGAACTTATAAATACTCCATTTTGAGGAAGAAACTTTAATAAATTGTTCATTGTGTATCTTTAACATAAAACGAATGGTAATCTATTTAATGCCGTTATTCAAATCTAATATCACAATTGGGTAGCCATGAGCTAATTTTTTCTTTCTCTGAATCTGTAATAGGATTATCCAGTAAACTTAACAATTCCAGATTTTTCAGTCTATTTATTTCGCCTGGCAATCCTTGTAAAAAATTATAGTTTAAATCCAATCGTTTAAGATTGATAAGGTTACCTGTTTCAGCGGGAAGTGTCTTTAACTGACCCAGCTGTATAAGTAAATCCTGTAGTTTTGAAAGGTTCCCGATTGTTTCAGGAAGTTGTTGTAGTTTTGTTTCCTCTATTTGTAATGCACTTAGCTGTTTAAGATTCCCAATTTCCTGTGGTAGAGATTTTAATGGATTTCTACTGATGTTGAGACTATCCAGATTGGTAAGATTACCAATCGTTGAGGGTATACTGCTAAGACGATTAGAAGATAAAGACAAGTATTCCAACTGCATACAGTTTCCAATTTCCAACGGAATGGATTTGAGTCTATTATTGTCAAGAGATAAGTGTTGCAACTGGATCAACTCTCCAATTTCAGAAGGAATAAATTTTAATCGGTTAGCCACTAAATTTAGCCCCTGCAATTGAGTCAGAGTGTTGATTTGTGATGGCCAGGAGGTTAGTTCATTACTCTCTAAGTGTAATCGTCTTAAATTAACCAGGTTTGAAATCTCTACAGGAAGCGAATCTATTTGATTGTAGCTCAGACTTATATCAACCAGTTGGGTCATCTTACAGATTTCAAGAGGGAAGGTGGTTAACTCGTTATTATCCAGATACAGTTCAATGAGGTTTTCTAATGAAGTAATTTCGATAGGTAAGGCAGTAATGTGATTGTTAAATATTTTTAGTGTTTCCAGTTTTGTCATATACTTAATCTGCATCGGAATAAAGGTCAGATTGCATTTATCCAGATAGACTTCTGTTGCGGTAGTAATTTTCTGGAGTTTTTCTGCAAAAGAGAACTCTTTTGGAGCTAGAAACCTTCTTTCTGGTGCAAGCCATTCAAATAGAAGCTCAATATCATTTTTAAATTCCTCAATATCAATTAGTAGGGACTCTGTTAGAGCCAGCCCCAGTTCAATATTTCCCAGTTGTCCTGATTGTAGTAAACGCAGCACATTTGTTTTTTCATTGCTTGCTTCTGACATAAACATTTGCTATTATTTCCAATCGTTTTAAATTTAAAAGTATGTACAAAGTTGTTGCCCTTTACCAAAATAAAAGCAGGCATGTTACAAGGTAACATGCCTGCCGGTAAAATTACAAAGTGATCGTGAGGGAATGCAGACAAACTGCATAGCAGTATGTTTGCGCCAGCTTATATGATGATAGATAAGGTTTTAAATTTAAGCAAAGAGAGGGGAATGAGAAACCCAGAAAACAAGTCTTAACAGAGATATAACAGAGACAAACTTTATGATAACAGTTCAATAATAAAGCAGGCATGCTACAAAGTAACATGCCTGCCTGGGGTAACAAAGAATTTTTTCCAAACATTTAATTAATAAGTAGTAAAAATACAAAAACAATGCCTGTGCTTTATCACCTGTATCCCTTCATATGTAAATTGCCTTAAAGCTCCCTGGTTTATAAGGTTAAACTAGGTTCATTTTGAGATGCATATAGTATGAGTTAAGTCCGATAAAAAAGTACTACATATATATCTATTACAATAAACCAATCTGAGTATTATGAGAATGGCCTCATAAAATTGTGGGGAAATTTTTCTACTACTGCCTATGTTAAGATTACACAGTCATACTTCGCTTGTTAAAGTATAATCATTCTCAAATACTAATACTGAAGGCTATGGTCAGGATACTTTTACATTTGCATACATATGAAATGGCTTACAGATTGCTGAGGTATTATTATTGCATAATCACTTTACACAAAGCGGACTTGCTCCGATCCTCCAGCTAGCTATCAAATAAATTGATCCAACTATCAAATAGTATTTTCTTCAATGCCAGATTAGTCTGCATATTCCGGCAAGGGTACTATTTGTCGTATACCAGCTCACTATTTACAAGCCACAAGCAGTTTTGGAAAAATTATTCAAAGAACTGAATTCATGGAAACCGAAAAGATCATTTATGAAAAGATATGCCAGCAAACGTCTCTCTCTTATCAATTTATATTGGCTCCTGACAGAAAAACAGAAGGAATTCAATGTTTGTTATGTGGTCAGATTAGTTATGATCCTTCAGATGTAAAATTCAGGTTTTGTTCAGGTTGTGATAAGTTTCATAGCTAATATAGTTATGCTCTAATAGAATGGCTGCATCAACTTTCCTTTTTATATATACTATACAACCTCTTTATGTAGGCTGAAGATAAAAGTTCTCTTCTTCTAGCCTGATTGTGTCAAGTTCTTCTTTTGTTAAGTGGAAATATAGGTTTTGAAGTACATGAATTTCCCCAATATCAAATGTGTTATCCATGAATTTTTGTGCATCCCATCCACCAAACAAGTCTTTGTATCGGTTATTAGTCATTACAGAGACAGGTTCTTTTAATGATACATATCTTGATGGATAGTGTGTCCCATTTAGTGTAAATTCTATTTTAAAAATTGTGACAAGGCTGTTTTGAGACGTGGATAGTTTGTCCCAAACTTCACTGATAATATTAAATCCCTGACACTCTTCCCTCAGGCTATTTACATAATTCTCATTTAAAATCTTAAAATTTGTTGCCTCCAGAATTTGCCTGTTCAAAGGTATTCCCTGTATTTCCTGTTTATTCCTCCAGATATGTTTTTTCTCCCCCTGCTCAGAATAAGTTTCTAGTTGATAATCAGGATGTGTTTCTATCTGACCGGGTTTAGAAGAAATTACTTTCGCATATTGTTTAAAGTTGCTATCACTAATGCCGGATTCAACAAAGTTTCCGGTTCGTAAGCCTGCATACAGAGTATTGGAAATAAAGTCCATAACAAATAATAAAATGACTAGAATAATACATAGGACAAAAACAATAAATGTTGAATTCTGTATTTAGCAACTTGTTTATTGTTTATAGCTTGATTTTAACTGAATAGATTTTGTTTTAACTCCAGATGTGTTGATAGTTATTCTCTTTATGGAACAATGTCTTATTTAGTTTTTAGAATAGTTTCATACAAAAGAAGCTAAGTTTTAATGGTAAATGGATTCAATAGAGATTCCTTCGTTATCAATATTTGTACAATGTACAATAATAATACCTGTCATAAATGGCTTACTGTATTTCTCCGTTGTTGTTTTCCTTTTGATCTGGCGAATTATACATTGAATAGTGAAAATTAGATCTTGCCTTATTTCTCCATAGTATTCATAACAAATGGAAAATGGACAAATCTATTCGAGCAGAGATAGGATGTATAGATAATAAAAGTATAAATAGAAGTAACTGTTACAAGTGGGATTCAGATACTTTAAAGGGAAAATATTTTGCGAGATAACTTCATTGATAGGTTTTTTCTTACATAATGTGCCTCAATAGCTGTGTTACAGTCTCAACGTTTATAGTATATACGGGTAATTCTATATAAACTACTATAAACTCAAGCACTATGTTTCAAAATATTTTCTCATTCGAAGGCCGTATTCGAAGGCTTGAGTATGGACTTACCCGGATTTTAGTCCTGTTGGGTTGTGCACTTATTGGAGGCCTTAGTGAAGCTGCAGGTGGAATAGTTTTAATTCTACTTATTCCAGCTATTTGGATACTCCTTGCTCAATCTGTTAAAAGATGCCATGACCTAGGTAATTCAGGTTTTTTCATACTTATCCCATTCTATGGCTTGTTCCTTTTATTTGCTGATGGCACATATGGTACTAATGAGTATGGTGCAAATCCAAAAGGTGTAGGTGAGTTTAATCCCAATGTCGATTATACAGCATAAATACTTACTTTGTAACCAGTATTGAGCCATCGTAATCCGATGGCTTTTCTTTTGGCTAACTGGTGTTATACAAATTCATTGTTTTGCTGAAGGCATTATTCAAATATAGTTTCGCAATTCGGCAATGCAGATCGGATACGCTCTCTTTCAGGGGCCGCTATCCTAGTGCCTACAAAACTTAACTTGACCAGCTTCGTAAGCTCATTCATTCCAGGGGGTAAAAATAGGAGTGGATTTCCTGTCAAATTTAAAATTGTAAGGTTGGTACAATTAGTGATTTTAGGAGGTAGTCGAACCAGTTGATTGTTTGATAAATCCAGAGATTGCAGATTTATCACATATTGAATCTGACAAGGTATCGATGTCAAGTCTTGACCCGACAAGTTTACATTTTTTACTTTATGTATAGCTTTTAGCTTTCCCTGTATGGAAGAGTGCATTTGTCGTGTAAACCAGTTTAAAGCAATATCAATATCTTGCTTGATCTCCCTCTCAAGTTGTAAAGATTCGGCAATAATTAATCCCAACTGTATACTTTCTTCCTGTCCAGAGAGCAGTAGTCGCATTATATTCTCTTTTTCGCTATTGGCTTCTGACATACTTTGTTGCTTTAATAGAAATCCCCTACATTGTTAAAACCCCAATCGCTGATCCATTTATATTCTTCCTCAGAAAAGGGATTTCTCCTTACTGAGAACACTTCTAACTTGGTTAATTTGGTTATTTGAGAAGGTAAAGATCGTAATTGGTTATTACGTAAAAAAAGCTCATCAAGCATAGTTAGATTACCAATTTTTTCGGAGATAGATTCCAGTTGATTGTTGGTTAAATCGAGGGTTTCCAGTTTAGTAAGCTCAAAAATGTGATCTGGAATAGATCTAAATTGATTACTACTTAGATCCAGATATATAATGCTCTTACTCACTAAAGGCAATGATTGCAATTGATTATTAGATAAAAATAAGTATGTAAGGTTGGTTAATTTTTCTATTTCAGAAGGTAGCGAGGTAAGGTTTGTACCAGTTAATGATAAAGTAAACAGTTGAGGAAAATTTCCAATTTCAGCAGGAATACTTTGTAGTGGATTTGAATATAATTTTATGTCTGTTAAGTGAGTCATTGTATTGATTTGAGATGGCCAACAGGTTAACTTGTTATTGCCTAGCGATAAGTCTGTCAAATTAGTGAGGTTGGCAATCTCTGGTGGTATTGATCCTATTTGGTTATTGCTGAGAGACAATGACTCCAAATTGGTTATATTAGCAATCTCTGCTGGTATTGAGGTTATTTGGTTATCATCCAGGTTTAACTTAATGAGTTGAGTCATTTTGCAGATTTCAGCAGGAAATACTGAAAACTGATTATTATACAGACTGAGTTCTCTAAGATATTGTAGTGTAGTAATTTCAATAGGTAATTCGGTGAGTTGATTTTCATATAAGTTAAGCTTTTCCAGATTCACCAGACACTTAATCTGAGTAGGAATACATGTTAGATTGCGCTTTTCTAAGCGAATTTCCTTTGTTAGGGTTACTGTCCTAAGCTTTTTCGGAAAAGGAACCTCATTTTTAGGCATAATTCTATCCTCTATAGCAATGGTTGGGTCAGGATCATCCCAGTCAGCGAAACGATCACCACGAACAAGCCAGTCAAAGATAAACTCAATATCGTTTTTGAACTCGGTTAAATCAACTTGTAGAGAATCGGCCAGCGTTAAGCCCAGTTCAATATTTTCCAACTGGCCGGAGAGTAACAGCCGCATTACATTCTCTTTTTCACTATTTATTTCTGACATGGTGTTTACTCAAAATTAATCTCACAATTGGGTAACCAGGATTTGATCTTCTTTCTTTCTTCAGCTATGATTCTGTTATTCTTTAGATACAAGTGTCTAAGATTTGTAAGATTGCTAATTTCTGAAGGTAAGTGTGTAAGTTGATTGCTCTCTAAAGATAGAACTCCAAGTTTTTTCATTATTCCAATTTGTGAAGGAAGTGAGGTTAACTCACTATTTCGCAGAACTAAACCTATTAGTTTGGTCAGATTGCTGATCTCAGGTGGTAGTTCACCTATTGGATTATGATCAATAGAAAATTCAATAAGATTAGTCAGATTGAATATTTCTATAGGTATAGATTTTATTTGATTAGTTCCTAAATGTAGATTAGCTAAGTTGGTCAGTTTGCCAATTTCAGCAGGTATTGATTGAAGCTCATTAACAGTCAGATCCAGGAAGTCAAGTTGAGTGAGGTTTCCGATTTGATGGGGGATATGAGTGAATTTATTGGTACTGAGATAAAGTTCAGTAAGTTGTGTCAAATTACCAATCTCTGGTGGTAATATTTCTAAGTGATTATCCTCAAGAGTTAAACGAATGAGGTTATGCAGATTTCCAATTGCTGGATCAATGGAAGTCAAATGATTACTACCTAAGTTGAGATCATTCAGTTTAGTGAGTGTATACAGCTCCTGAGGCAGGGACGTAATACTATTAGTATTCAGATTTAATGTTTCCAAATTGGTCAGGTACTTGATCTGAGATGGAACATCCGTTAATCTGTTATTCGAGGCGTCAATATTTTTGATTGTAAGGGACTTGAAAAGCTTTTCTTTAAAAGAAATGTTCTTGTACTTCCCAATCCACTTAAACAAGATTTCCATATCCTGTTTAACATCTCTCAAGTTAATCTTTAGTGACTTGCTGATTTGTAATCCTAATTCGATACTCTCCATTTGGCCGGAGTACAGCAGCCGCATTACATTCTCTTTTTCGCTTTTTACTTCTGACATAATAAAACTTGTATGAGATAAACCTATAAAGAAAGGCTACCTGGATAAGGTAGCCTTTCGCTTTATTAATCCAGAGAAAACTCTTCTACCTTGTCTTTTTCCCTTCGGTATGTGCTATTAGTAAGAGCTTTCCGGATGTGAGCATATACAGAGTCTGGATTGCGTTCTATTGTGATGGGTTGGAGTTTGTTTTTTGATTTACGGTTTTTGACTTTCATAAGAATTGTATGGTATTTATTGGTATGAAAAAGACAAGCAAGTGGCGCCTTTATGGAGAGGACACTTGTTTAAATTCGTTATTTGACAATTAAGGTTGAATACACCATAATATCTGATTTTCCATCAGTGAGTTGTGTTTCCACTCCATTCTTCCAGTATTTAGCTACTTGTTTAGGGCCACTATCATCTATTCCAGCTACATATACATCTTTACCTTCAATAAAGAGTGAGGAGGCGCTAGAGGAAGGTTTAGCATCTTTGATAGTAACAGGTTTGCCATTTTTCCAGTATTTAGCTATTCCATTCTCGTCTCCACAAACATAGACATCTTTGTTGTGTATCAGTATTGAGGCTCCTCTAGCATCATAAGTGCCATCAGTAAGAGTAACAGCCTTTCCATTTTGCAGTCCCGTAACCCGTAGTATCTCGTGTGTACCCAGTTATATATACATCCTTTCCCGCAACATAGATATTAGTGGCTGTCGCATCCACAGGTCCTGTTGCTAAGATTGTTTTTATTCCGTTTTTCCAATACACAGCACTTCTATCTTCTGAGCCTACCACATACACATCAGGCTCTGTTTTGGGTTTGAATGAGGTAAAGCTTAAGATAATGCAGCTAATGGCTAGGTATAGAACCAATGGTTTGATGGGTGGATGTAAAATCTTGAACATAGAAATGATTACATGTTACTGCTACACAAAGACATTAATTAAAGATTGATGGAATAGGATATTCTACTCTCTAAAGAAAGCTAATCTGGAGAAGTTTTCGTTTGATAATGGAGGTAATCTTTCTGAGATTCATACCATAAATATTCATAGTTGTTAAATCGTAGCGACTGCATTGCGTATTCAAGCGAATCGTATAGGTCCTCCTCATCATAACTATAGTGAAGGAGTGCTCCAACAAATCGAATGGTACGAGTATCTTTGCCTCGGATACTTGCTTCAATACCTTGCTTCCGAAGTTTTTGATTGAGTAGGTCAACCCATGCTTTACGCATTAAAGGGAATTCTTTAAGTCGGAGTGGTAGTAATTTAGACCTTAATACTAATGCCAATTTCTGTTCTTCTGGGTCATCACTGAGTTCTCCATCTGTTATTCTTATGTCCCAATAGTCAAATAGATCCACTTCCATCAGTATACTATCTTTACTGGTTTTGTACCTGGCTAAATTCATTGGTTTTTTTAAGGCATCAATTCCCCTTTGCAGGATTTCTTTGTTGGGTCTTGTGGGTGTGTGAATAGTATCTTCATAAAAATCCGCAGGTGATCTATAATAAGTTATTTCGTTAGTATCAGTATAAAATTTTGCTGTCTTAGGCTTTGATGATTTAACAAGCAGGTAACCTATGACTGTAAGACCAGCAAAGACGTACAAAATCCACTTAAGTTCCTGTTTCATTGTGGGGGTGGAGATTGAAGGCTTGAAATGATTATAGGTGAAGATGGATATAGCTGTTTATAGGTTTAGTGTAATGGAGCGTCTTCCACTTTTGGAATAGATGATTGTTGGAGAATCAGTGCCATCATCTTCGGATAGACCACCTTCCAGCCCTTTACAGTAGGTATCTGGATCAATTTCAAATTTGTCTCTGCTTGATTCTTTCAATACATTAAATCGCCAATCTAAAAGATCTACAGCATTACGTAATCCGATTTGTAAAGTGTCTTTCGTTAATACAATGGCTTTCAGGTTCTGATTGGTGAAGATTAGTGAATCAACTTCGGCTTGCTGCTCACCGGATAATTGCTCAAACCAAGTTGCACATTTACATGTGTTGCAGAAAGAACTTTCCTCAGATTCTGACATCTCGATGGTGCATTTTTTACAAGCTCTTATTTCTGACATAGTTGAATTCTCTTTAGTGAAAATTCTTGAGTCAACTTGTACTTGTTGTCTGGATACTTATTTAGTCACAAAAATGGAAGTTGCATTATAAAACGGCAGTGCCACTTCTACACCGTTCTTCCAATAGATCCCATTAGGAGCGTTTTCTATATCTTTATACCCTGCTACATAAACATCATTACCAGAGACATAGATAGATTTTGCCTCAGAATAATACGGGCTTCCATCCAAATTTATTGCTGTTCCATTTTTCCAGTATTTAGCTGCTCTAATATATCCATTATTTATATTGGCTAGACCAGTTGTTTCCGTTCCTGCGATATAAACATCGTTTCCAGAAACATATATTGAATTAGCAACAGAAAGAGTTGTATCTCCAGAAAGCGTATTTACTTTTCCATTTACCCAAGTAGTAAGGAGAGGCGCTTGAACAAATCTATCATAGATATAAGGTTTATAGATTGACCCGGTTACATGGATAGTCGAATTCTTATCTACTCCATCATTTTTACAGGAAATCAGGATAAATAAAGTAACTAAAAACAGGGCTTTCAGGCTGGATTTGTACAGATTTTGCATAGAAGGGGTACTAAAAAATATGCTAATAGAATAGCTATAGAAAGAGCAATTGTTTATAAGGTATTCTTCAATGAGTGTGTCTCAGCGTTTTTCACGTAACAAAGCAATTACTTCATCCTTGCTCTTGATCATTTCCTCTTTATCGTTTAGTCTTTGTTCCAATGAAGTGATTTTGTCATAAGCCCGCTCCAGCTCCTTCTGGCAATCACTCAAATTGCCTACTCTTACATTCTGGTTCATTGTTCCTGTATTCAAGCCAGATGCTTGATTGATATTGGTTGAGTCTCCAGATTCATTAAAAAAAATCACCGGGCTAACACCTAGTATGTTTGCTATATCCTCAATAGTCCGAACCTTAAAAGACTTATTCTTTACTGCCATATAGAATCCACTTTCTGTCATTCCTATTTCTTTACAGAGTGCGGAGATGGGCATATTTTTTTGTGCAGCTATATCTTTTATTTTATTGTAGTTCAATGTCTTGTGTATTTTACTTGAATTTATTTGTATTTTATACAAAAAAAATCTAGTTCCGCTTATTGAAAATATTAAAATTTACTCAAACCACAAATTTTAATACTGCATGAAGCTAAATAGTAAGCGGTATAATGGGGTGTTGCCTTTTATTGGTGGTATCCATCGTATTGTTATTTATCAGGATGTACTTTCTATCCGTGATAGACAATTGTTGCAAGCCTCCAAAACATGGACACCTAATACAATAGCTAAGAAACATATCGAACCTGCTGTGCGATTAGTCGCAGATACAAACGATTATATATTAGGCAATGCAGTACTGAAAAATCCGGTCACTGGAAAAGTTGTTGCTCTCTATCAACATACCCGGTCTCATTTTGAAATCAGTGTGCCGTGTGATGTGTACATGCGTACTTCAATAGACGGTGGTTTGTCTTATTCTGACGAAGTAAAGTTGTGGGATGACAATATTAATAAGAAAAGTATATACGGACTTTACCTTCCTACTGGTCGTTTGGTGGCTTTGTATACAGAGTATTCCAGGACTGAAACTGTGGGTTCTACTAGTAGAGCCGGTATGGAGCTGGGAGCTTACTCACGTTATTCAGATGACGATGGCGTTACATGGTCTGCCAAAACAGCTATTACTGGGGTTCCTGCCTATTTTGTGCGTTGGTTAAACTATGAAAATCCAATAGTTGGTTCAGATGGCAACATTTATGGAATAGCATACGGAATAAATGGGAAGCTGGATACACAAAGTTCTTACGCTATACATATCATAAAAAGTACGAATAACGGGGTAAGTTTTGCATTTGATAAACTAATTTATCAGGATACTACCTACGTGAATGAAAGTTCAATCATTGAAGGCTCTGCAAATATTTTCTGGATTGTCTCACGTGATGAAAGTAATTTAGGACAGCATCGGCTTTTCAAGTGGGATAAGACAGCCAATACAGTAACAGCCTACGGCTTATTTTCCTTGGATGGAACAACCAACTTTGCACATCCTCCCATGATCCGATTAACCACGATTAATGGTCAAAAAGTAGTTGCCTACTATTTTAACAATAGAGTACAACGCAGACTAAAGGTTTTCTACTGCAAACTATCTGATCTGGAAACAAATAATAAGGTTGCCTTTACGGGAAAAACACGATGGTTTATTATGTCTATGCTGCCAGAACGGGAGTTATCAGGCTATATGAATGTGATTCACACATCTGGACTGGAAGGCATTGGAGCCTATAGCAATGAAAAAGGACCCACTTCTACCAACAATGCAAGTTCAATGCGTTGTGAATTAGTGTATTTTAATCTGCCAACCAATCACCAAGCTACCATTATTGCAGAATTAGGATTGTGATTCAACGGGTAAAGGAGTAGTCAGCTTCCTGCATACTTCTTTACCCCATGCCATTGCAGGATACTCAATTAAAGAATATACGATATGAGAAAGAAAGAGCGTCGATACAAAGCTTAATCCAAATTTTATAGGAGTAGACAAATAGGATATATGATAGAAGTGATAAACAATTGGATGAAGCAGGTAAATAGAATAGCTTTTTTCACCTAAAAAATGAAGGGTTTTGTGAATCAGATTTGGAAACTGCCAGTTGGATACAGCGAAACACCAGCACAGGGCAAAAGAAAGCATTGCAAAGAAAAGTCTATTGTACCCCCATATGTGGTCTGATAGATTGGACTCTGTAGGAAAGATCGCAAAAAGAATCAGGCAAATAACAATGCCTATGTTGAGCAGTGTTTGATTCGGGTAAAAGAAGTTCTTTTTAAAGTATCCTAATGCAATGCCACCAGCGAAAAAATAAAGATGGTTGCCAGGCTTGATGTAAACTTTAGACCATTGATCCTCAATCGGAATGTTTGGATTGATCAAAATAAATGCATAGTAATAACCAACTGCAAAACTGACAATTACTAAAAGAGCAAATAACCAATACTGTTTCCATCTTAATAGAAGGAAGAAGACAGGGAAGGTGAAATAAAACACTATTTCCATTCCAATACTCCAAGACGCATGAGCTATACCTCCGGTATATTGAGTGAAGCCAAATAATCCTGTGAGATTAAGTAATATATTTTTCCAGTGCGGCCAACCGGAAAAAAGCATAGTAAGAGCTATACATAAGTACAATAAAGGAAATATTCGCGTAACCCGTTTTATGCCAAAAGTGACAAAGGATTCCAGATCAAAATTAAATGTTCTGGCGTTGACTAAATAAAGGGTAATACCAGAAAGAATATAAAAAATAGAAACAGCGTATGTAACCAGTCTTTGCAATAAATCTTCAGAATCCATGCCATGGTAAAACCAAGCATAGTAATGCCCAAGCATTACGATTGTTGCTGCCAAGCCACGAAGGTAGTCAAGAGAGTAAATACGACCCATAGATTAACATTTTCAAAATTCAAACATAACGCATTTATTGAGATTCTCATATAGATATACACACAAAGGTTAGGTTTTGATAGACTGAAAGGACACACTCACTGGATGTGTCTTTTTTATGCCCTTACGAATCTGAAATTTTGTACTGCTGATTATAACAGGGACAATACCTGAACCAAACATAAATCACCATGTAAATGGCACGCAACAATTTCAAACTTATTTCTGCCCTTCGTCGCGGTCTGTGGCTTATAGATATGAACTATGCAGCAGCGTTTCTTCCTACGGCTGCCCGGTTACCTGTGGCGTGGTTTGATGACGATGAAAAGGAAGAAGAAAAACCTGTATTCTATGCCATTTCTTCCTCCAATGGACAGACAAAACGGTTTGACTCCCTTGATATGGCAGAACCCGGATCTATTGCGGTGATTCCCATTCAGGGACCCATTATGAAGGAAACCTATTGCGGATCACCCGGAACACAGGAAATGGGCGTATTTGCCAGACAAGCAGACAATCACCCGAATATAGTAGGGCATGTGCTGCATTTGGATACAGGTGGGAGAGCTCCCCCGAATGGGACACTCAACTATCAGAAGCATGTGCCAGATATCAAGGTATCTGAATTCTTTACAGCCATCCAGCAACTGTTTGGCTTGGCATATGATTTCGATGTAAAGAATAAAGTACTCAACATTATTCTCTACAAAGATTGCATTCAGGCCACAGACTACATAGACTGGACAGAGCAGACAGAAAGAGCCTATTCAGAAGAAACGGTGGAGAAAACAGGGTTTACCCTGAAACAGACTGTTGAGTCAGAAGATGAATTGAATAAGACACTGAATACGGATTGGGCAGAGTATAAGATTGGGGCAGGAGGGGAACAGATACCCACTACAGCATCTACGCTTCACATGGTTCGGGTACCACAAGGGGGCAGGAGCTGGCTTGTGCCAGCCACAGAGCAGAAGGGGAGTAGTAACTTTGTAGGTACGGGTGATAATAATAAATTCTCTCTCAGACTGCTTTTATACGCTGGGTTAAAGAATGATTCTATGGGTAATTCCTATCCATTGGGTTCCGCTGTGAATGAAAACTATACAGGTTCACCCTTCACAGATAGAAGCCTACACTATGCAGGCCAGTGGGGGTTGTACGAAAACAACTGGAAAGAATGGATTGCTTTTCTGAATCAGACACGAACCATTCAGCGGTCAGTACTTATGACAATGGCTGATCTGTTGAACCTGTCACCTACTCAGAAAATCATGATTGATCATTCGAAGTATTTCTATGAGAAAATAAGTTTGTCGATTTCTTCCAAGGACGGAATTGGTAAGGCTAAAATAGATTTAAGGAAAGTTACAGTGTGAGTAGTTGTGTAAAGATTTCCTTGTATCTTGACAATGGTATTCAACTATGCCTCCTTTATGAACCTTAGCCATTATACGTTATCCACTCCCCCTCGCAAAGTTCCTCTCTCTCGTACACTTGTTATTTTTGTTAGGTCATCCATTATTGCAGTTGTTTCTATGGGGATGGATATGTTTTGGAGTGTTAATGGTTTTTAAATGTGGATTGGGATATTTCTTTACTGAATCCCACAGAAGTTGATCGGTTTGGTGTCAAATATAAATACACTCAAGCCACACTAACAGATATTCGTACAATTGATATGAAAGTAAAAAGCGAACTGCCAACTTATGCTTTTTATTATCGTTTTCAATTCAAGAATCAAAGTTTCACAGGAGTATCCTTTCAAGAGGAGAATAAGAGAAATCTACCCCATATTGGCGATACATTGAAAATACAATATGTGGTGAGTAATCCAGCTAGTTCCTGTGTGTTGGGAATGCGAACTCGTTCAGGCAACCTGCAATCTATATTTATAAGTTGGTTTATGCTGTTATTCGGCATTGGAGCATTGTTTATTTGTTTTTGGTTGGGTAAAAGACACAACTATCTGATGCAATATGGCCATCTGGCTGTTGGAAAATTCGATCAGCAAATTGAAACCTCAGATAGTGGTGGAGATAAATATTATGAGGTTCAGTATCAGTTTGTCGCATTCAATAGGCAATTCTACTATGCAACACAAAAGAGTTATTTTCCTGTTTATGAGGAAGATGTAGTTATTCTGTACAAAGAAGAAAACCCGCAATACAATAAAATTCTTCAGGTACACAAGCTATACGAAGAATATGATGAAAATTTTCAACCTCTCTCTGCCTCATGGGACGAAATATTTTTCCACAGTTGCATTCCTGTCGGTATGTTTATTGGGTTAATTTATATATATATTGTTTATTGTTAACGGAGAGAATGGGTTTAGTATGCAAACTGTTGGTAATTCTTTCTCCAATATCTATCAATAAAATCCCACTTAGCTTCGAACTTAGGGATATACTTTTGATAAGGGAGTGATTTATAAAGCATTTCTTTTTCTTTTCGTACTTTATAGATACTGATTTTGTTCTTGGTTGAATCTGGCTCACAAGCATCTCCTTCTATGTGTCCCATTACAATCAACTGATAATTAACAATTTTAGACAGATGACTCTCCCAGTTATAGTCTGCACATCCGGCAGCATTATAGGAATAGTAATAGTGAGTCCCTTTTATTCTTTGTAGTGCTAAATCACAATTTTCCAGATAACGAAACCTTCTTTGTTTTGGATCAAACAAATATGTCTCAAAATCAGGATTATTAGAAATAATCTCCACTTCAATGTCTTTGTATCCATCCCCATTGATATCCGGAAAGATAGCATCATTATAGAATTCTTCAAACTTTATAATTGTATCTCCCCTTAGTGTGGTTAATCCATAGAATATCTCATTCACATCTGTAGACAGAACAAGTTTCTCAGTATTGATAGTTATAGTGTCTTTGATAATTTTTGCTTTTGCTTCAATAACAGGCTGGGGATTAGTTGGCATTGTCTCAGATTCAGACGCTTTATACACTGCAGTTACTGGCTTATTGCTTATGGTATCATTCAAATGATCATTTTTTCTCTCAGCAGCAGGACGACAAGTAAACAAGAAAAATAGAATAGCTAGTAAAAAACAGAATTTCATAGAGTATGGTTATCTGACAAAAATAACTTTTCTGTGGGATTCTTCCGTCTTTTTATTCCCCCTTTTGTTCTGCCAAATTTATATCATGGCAGCAACGAACGAACAGGTTGCCCGCAAATGGGCAGCGGTCACTTGTAAGAAATTCCGATCGGAATTACAGCGTCTCAAAGTTAGAAAATCCGGTAACCTGAGCAGTTCCTTTCAGGCTTTTGTACAGGCAGAAGCGGGGGGAGATAGTGTGAAGATTCGCATGTTATATCTGTTGTATGGCAAGTTTTCTGATATGGGAGTGGGGAAAGGCAAACGGCTGGGATCTGGCAGTAACGTAGTAACCAAGTTGGTAGGAGGTAGCGCAAAAAAGCCGGAGGGCTAAAAAGTGGTATTCAAAGACGATTGCAAAGGAGACTTTCATTCTCGCTCAGATCCTGCAAGAGAATGCAGGCAATAAATCCCTCTCTGTTTTAGAGCAAATCACCAGCACTGTAACCATCGAATTATAATGGCAACCACGAAAGAAACCCGTGAGGTCGAAATTATTGTCTAGGGTAAAAAAGTAGATTCTTCTATTAAAGATATGGAGTCTGCTGTAAAAATCCTGAATGGACAACTAAAGAAACTCCCACAAGGTACAGAAGAATTTATTAAAAAGAGTGAGGAACTTAAATCTGTACGGCAAAGGCTCAAAGATGTTAAGGACGATGTGTACGCATTGGATAAAGCCTCGAAAGATGTAGCTGTTACTTCAGAACAGGTAACTAAAAGTTCCGGTTCCTCCTGGAGTTCATTGGGTAGCATCATTGCCGGGGGTATTGTGGCTGCCATTGGAATGGCTGTCATGGCTGTGATCAATTTCGGTAAAGAAGCTTACGAGCTGGCAAAAACCTATTCTGATTCCTTTGCTGACATACGGAAAAGCACAGGAATGACAGCAGATGAAGTACAGGCGTTGAATGATCGGATTGGTGATCTGGATACCCGGACCTCACAACTAGATCTGTTGGAAATTGCCAAAGTAGGAGGGCAGATAGGTATTGCAGCAAAAGAGATGGACGGGTTTGTAGAGTCGACGGATAAAGCAGTGGTTGCACTGGGAGATGAATTTTCGGGCGGGGCTGAAGAAGTAGCGGGTAAACTGGGAACGCTGAAATCCTTGTTTCAGGAAACCAAAGATCTGGATGCGGGTACTGCTATTAACAAAATAGGTTCTGCGCTAAATGAACTGGGAGCCACCGGATCTGCTAAAGCTCCTGTGGTGGCTGACTTTGCTTCACGTATTGGACAACTTGGAAATTTGGCTCCTGAGATTGGGCAAACGTTGGGTCTGGGTGCTGCTTTTCAGGAATTGGGTTTGTCTGCCGAAATTTCAGCTGGTGGGTTATCAAACATCTTATTAACAGCCTCCAAGTCTACTGATAAATTTTCTCAACACCTGGGAATGACTGAGCAGGCTTTTAAGGATTTGATTAACACTGATCCTAATGAAGTAATTTTTTCAGATCTGTATCCCAGACCTGATATTTGATGAACCATCTTTTATCCCAGCGACCTTTGTAATCATACAAAACCGGTTCAAAACTGGGCATCCATTCAGGCTTTTTAGCCATACGTGCGAGTGTTTTGGTATACGGTAATTTGGTATCAATTTTGGTATCAAATTGCTGAGAAGACAAAAAAAAAGCCTGTATTGCGAATACAAGCGTTTTTTTCTAGTGCCGAAGACGAGATTTTTTTGTTTACCAATGTCTTAGTTGATTATCAGGTATTTAACTATGAAAAGTTGTAGCAGGTTTTGTGTAGCAGATATCTACTTACACTCTTTCAGGGCGTAAATAGTCACTATGGAAGAAATACTATCAGGCATTCCATACTTCTTACAAAGCTTTGGGAATTCTTCAAGTTGCCTCTTTTCTGAAAATTTTACTTTCTCATAGGACTTATCCTGGCCTTGTGGGATCTCTCCATACTTTTCGTCAGCCTCATGATTTATTTCCAGAGCTTTTTCATCTAGTTCTTTAGAGAAGGCACAAAGATTGGTGTTATGATCATTTAGGTAATCTTTGAGATTTGCCAGATCTGATTGTTCTTTAGTTTTAGGAAGGAAATTACCAATGATGCCAAGTATAACTAATCCGGCAACGACAATTAAAATCCACTTTTTCATTTTTGGAGTGTAAAAAATTGAAGCATAGAAGATGATTTTATATTTAAAAAGTGCACAAAGAATCACGAAACTTTAATTAAAGTTTAGCGCTTAAAAGCAAGAACAAAGTATTCCATACGCCACATACCTTGAATTTCATCAATATTTACTGTCATATCTCCATACAATTCATTATCTGACTTAAGTACGATTGTACCTTTTTCTCTGTCACTGGCAACAACTCGTTTTAAGATCAGGCTTCCATTTTTCAGACTGACTACACATACATCTCTAACTATATCCCACCAATCAGTATCTATCCAGGTGCATAGAATTTTTTCTCTTTCCCGATAATTAGGATACATGCTATCACCACGAATCTGAAATACTAAGGTTAGGCTGGTATATTTTATACCAGGAATTCTTTCTATGGTTTCTTTATTAAAGGCCACATCATTAATACTATATTGTCCGTTCACATTTTGAACGAAAGAAGCTGCTACTTCTATTTCTACTACTGGAATCTTGATTCTTTTAACCTTGTCAAGATCTACAAGATCCAATTCTTTATAATAAACTACTCCTGATTCTTTATCTCCATTTTTAGAAACAATGTATTCTGTCTGATTATCATTAACAGAATGATCATTGTCTGGATGAGTGAAAGTCATTATATCTATTGGATTCAATGGATCTCCCGCACCCGTTTCCAAGAAGTCTCTGTTGATCTGGGGGAATGTATCGTATAGGTTTGTAAGAAATTCTTCCTTTTGTGGAGTTTTACCCTTTTTTAAATCTGTAATGTACTGATCTTTAACGCCAAGTAAAGCAGCGAAATGAGCCTGACTTCTGATTAATAATCTGTCTTTTAGTGATTTAATAACGACGTCAAGCCTTTTTAAATCTATTTTCTTGAACTCTGGCATTATGTAAGAAATATCTTCTAAATTGGTTTGCGTTCCCTGGGAATGATAGTAGTTTTGTAACAACATAATAACAATAGGTCAATAATAAAACAAATCTATGATTACACAAAATCTAGAACTTGCATCTGATGTAGAGTATCTGCGGATAATGCTACTTCCAATAGAAAACGGAGAGCTTAAACTACCAAATGGCTGGTCTAATATGGTTATCTCTCGTGCTGCTGAAGAAGGTTACACCCAATCCGAAACAGGAATGCCTATCAATACAGTGTATGTAAGTCTAGTGAAAAGGCGAATTCGCTTTAATCGCTATCTGGCTAAACTCATTAACCAGATAGCAAAAGAATATACAGAGTCATTAGCGCTCAATGAGAAAACTACTGTATAAGTAATCCTGCATTTCGATGAATCTCATTTTTTCATAGACTAAATCCAGTAAAACCATGGAAAACTTAGGTCAAACCCTACAAGAAATCAGAGAAAGGCAAGAGATATCTGTTTACCTGGATGAACAGGAAGCAGGTAAAGATTACTCGTACAGTCAGACAGTGGCTACTTTCAAGAGTTGGGCTAAAGAATACCTAAATCGGAAAACAGATAAGAGGTTAGTGATCGTGCTCACAAGAAAGGCAAAGGATCGTAGTCATATGCGATTTTATTCTATGGAGATCTGGCATGTAAAATATGATGGAGACTTTTGGAGTAGAGCAGATGGACATAAGATCCACAAGCAAAGAGCTAAAAAATACTTCTATAAGGCTGTTAGTGGATGTAATCCAAAGTTTTATGAGGCGTGTGAGAATGATTACAAAAACTGGAAAAAGATAGGAGGGGATACAAATGGACTTTTGATTTATCTGCACACTCAATCTCCAGAAGTACTAGCTGGAACTCTCGTAAAATCATGAAAGGAAAAAGAATTCTCATAATTGGCAAGCAAGGTTCAGGAAAAACAGCTGTAGCAGAACATTTTAGCCAGTTTGCTAAAAAACGTGTTTTTGTAGAGAGTAAGGATCTATCAGACATTATCATTACCTCTGAAACTGATTATCTGATATTTGATGGAGTTCCAAATATAGATGCACTTCTGAAAACGCTTTTTTGTCGGTTTCTCAGATCCAAAGATATTCCGCTATCACCTTTACTATCACAAGTAGTTAATTTTTCCGGAACTATAATACTAACCATGCAAACAACTAAGGAAGCTCTAAAAGGCTGGGATGCTCTTGCAAACTTCACAGTTTTAGAGATTATAGATCTAGGACCTTTCTTTAAAGGATAACTCTTACTTCCCTTTACCCATACAACTTCTGAGCTTTAAAAAAGCACTTTTTAAGTGCACTGGAATCCTTTTGCCCATACAAAATCAAGTCCTTCTGAAACCAGCTTACTCATTACATATTTATTACCCATTTCAAAATCCTATGTTATGTACACAGTAACAGTGAATTTTCCAGACAAACTCCAGGCTAATGCCTTTGCCATGCTTTTCGAAACCGATACAATGGCTGATTTTTTAAATGAGCAATTTCAAAAAGTAGAAGTCCCAGAAATAGAGCCATACTCGTCAATCCAATATGACGAAAGTGATGAACTATCACGTGGTGGCCATGTCGTAGATGTTGATTAATCCAGTTTTAAACCCTTATCCTTTCTTCCAAAATGCAAGAACAAGAGAAAATAGAGACCTGGGGAGTACTGGAACTCATGGGTCACGGCAAGATTGCTGGCATGATCAGTACAATGGTTATTGGTGGCGCTACTTTGATTAAAGTAGATGTTCCGGAAACGGAAACTATCCCAGCGTTTACACGCATGTTTAATCCTTCTGCAATGTATGCTCTGAATCCCACTACAGAAGTATATGCCAGAAGGGTGGCTGAAAGTTTAAAATCTACTCCTATCATTCCTTATGATGTAGAACAACAGGTCAGAAGAACTGTACAGTTTGAACTGAATAAGCAAAATCAACTGGCAGCTACTACAGTGCCGGCTAAACCAGATCCGGATGATAAAGAAGATTGGCTAAATGACAGGAACTATTAGCCTATGCACTCCAATCGCAGCCAAGGAAAGTTCCTAATGCTTCACATGCAAAGCCTGGAACTGAAGTGTAGAAAGAAAGATAAACGCCGGCTACAAAGGCTGTATTTCTTTCGAGGCCTGATAATCGGATTGATCACCCTGATTTTATTCTTAGCCCTGTTTTATCCGGAAATACTAAATGGTTTTAAAAGTCCATAATCTGACTACTCTAAAAAGAAAAAGAAAGCCCACACTACGCGTATCCAGGCGTGGGCTTTTCAACCTGTCTGCTTCTTTACTGAATCAGCTGGGAGTTTGCGACGATAAACCGCGAATCATCATTATTGAGAACACACTAACGAAAGATTACTATCTCAGTGCAACAGATAGTATTCACGGAATAATACTTAGAACTACATCTAATAAGAAAATAGTCTATTTCAATTCGGCAGATCTTGCCAGAAAGCTATTTACCCAGGGAAAGGTACTTGAACAGACAGAAAGTGCCATTTTCCGAATATCCGAAACCCCTATAGAATACAAAGGAAACAACGCCTATTTAATAATCAACCAGCCATTGTCTTCATGAAAATCTACCTACTACTGATCGTATGGATCTTCCTGGCATTTCTATGTCCGGTCTATGGCCAGCGAATCGATAAAAAAACCGGCCTTCACAAAGGAGGAAAACGCTCTTACAAATACATGAGTGAGAGACAATACAGGAAACAGAAGCCTAAACCACTCCCAAAGAAGTTTTACCCGGCTTTGGTAAAGCGTAATAAAACTTTCAAACATCATTTCTAACTCTCTATTCTCCACACATATGAATCATATAGCAGTTGCCAAATTTTCCAACCTTACAGAAGATCAGCTTTCACAAGGTTCTATTGCTCTTAATGATAGTATATCATCACTGAGCAGAAAGATAGCAGATCTTCAGAAAACTGTTCCTAACAGTGAAATACTCCCACTCATGAAAGAAAATCTGCAACAACTCACTTTAGTTAATAATTGTCTGTTGTTGCGCCTGGGAGAATTACAGGTAGTAGAAGCCATCCTTCAGCACAAGGAAAAGGAAGAAAGAAAACAGGGAGCCCAGCCAGCTGAAGAAGTCAAGCCAGCCAGTGTAGCTGCATGAAGCAACTTTCAGACAGAAGCCGAAAGCTTAAAACAGATTTTGTCAGAGCTCAGGCCAGGCTGTTGAATGTAGTTCAGGAACTGGAAGATGAATTAGATAGAATCGGTAAGAAACCTGGGATGGAAGCATTATTGGAAAAGAAAGATAACCAGGCTCAAACCATTGTCGATTTTATCAATCATTCTGAAGCCATCATAGATGAACTATATCAGGAAATAGCAATGATTTCCGGCCTTGCAAAAGGTTACGCAGCTATTAACGCGATTCAGGAACAAATGCTGGCTAATCCACCCAAAGTAACCAAACAGGATTGGATTGAAGCTGGCATAATCCCACCAACTAAAGATGATTTCACGGACAAAACGAACACAACCAGCCCAGCCTGAAAAGGAGCCTGCCAATAAAGAAGCTAAAGTTATCTCTATTGGTAAGCCTGAAGACTGGGACTATGCACAAAAGCAGCATTACGATAAAGCAAAAAAGCTAGTCAATCAGATTAAGAATCTGAAGTTGAACATAATAGAAAGCAATGGTGATCTGAACACAGTAGCCAGCAGCCTGGCAACATTTGGAGAATTTGGGAGAGGGATGTTTCTGCAGGTAGCTGAATTGATGGAAACTTTCAATGAAGAAGCAGCTCACAAGATTTTTGAAAGTTATCTGAAAGAGAATCCAGCCAAAACCCCTGTACAGTTCTTTAAAATGTGTAGGGATAATGATATCACAACAAAGGCAGAGAAACAGAGAGATCCAGAAGCTGAAATAAAAGACAAGCTGCCTAATGGTGTAGACATGAATGACTATATGGAGTTCGGATTTTTTGAAGATCCGGAAAAAGGATCTTACTGGTCTGTAGCTCCCAAAGGTCAGCTGTATGAAGTTTCCAACTTTCTGATGAAGATCCTTTATCACGTTCAAACCAGCCAGGATAGCGCTTACAGGATGATTGAAGTAAAAAACAAGTTTGGCTATAAAACCCAGATTGCGCTTAACACAGATGATTTTACATCTGTAGGTAGTTTCAGAAAGGTAATCGCCAGGCGTGGTAACTTCATCTTTAAAGGATCTGAAACAGATCTGTATAAACTCCAGGACAAGCTACAACGGGAAGAACGGTTTTCAATCATGATTGACTTTCTGGGATATCACAAACGTGGCCAGTTCTACTGCTTTTCCAATGGGCTGATTGATGTTTCTGGCCAGGAGGAAGAAGTGGAATTCAAAGAAGCTGATGATAATGGAATCATTGATCATAATGATATCAACTACTTTATTCCTGCACAATCGCAGATGTTTGGTGATAAAGACGAAATGTTTTCGAATGACAAGAAATTCAAATACATGGAATCAGATATCATCTTTAAAGATTGGGTTAATCAGTTTGTAGAAGTGTATAAGAAACGTGGGAAGATTGGTATTGCTTTCTATCTATCGTGTTTGTTCAGAGATGTAATCTATGATGCCATGGACAGACGTTTTCCTATCCTGTTTTTGTATGGACAACGCGGATCAGGAAAGGGAACAATGGCACAATCTATATTAAAGCTCTTTGGTGAAGGTCAGGATCAATTCATGTTGGGTGGTACCGGAACAACAAAAGGCTTTATGCGCAAGTTTGCCCAGTTCGCAAATGCAATAGTCTGGCTGGATGAATACAAAAACAACCTGAATAAGCAGATCATAGAATCTTTAAAGAACGTCTATGATGGTGTGGGTGGTGAAAGAGCCAAAACAGATAACTCTTTTCAGACTCATACAACACCAATCAGGTCTGGCTGTATTTTGTCAGGACAAGAAATGCCCACTATTGAACCAGCTCTATTTACACGTGTCGTTTTACTCACTTTCAAAGAATCCAGCTTCACTGCTGATCAGAAGAAAGAATTTGAGAAGCTGAAGAAAATGGAAGCAGCTGGTATCAGTCACCTTACTGTAGACATGCTTTTATACCGGCAGGAAGTGATTGAACAGTTTCCGGAAAATTTTAAAGAATCCTACAAAATCCTAAGTCAGAAAGTAGGTAAGCTTAAAATGGATGATAGGCTACTGATCAATTATGCTTCTCTAAATGCGATTGCTTCTATTTTCTGCAAGCTGGATCTACTCCCTTTTACTAAAGACAATTTTCTTGAAGTTCTGATATCTAACATTGAAATACAGCACTCAGTACTTCAAGGATCTGACGACGTGTCAAAGTTCTGGGAAATAGTAGAATCTCTGTTTAATGAAGGAGCCATTGCAGAAGGAAAGGATTTTATGCTGGAAGATGGCTATGTGTATTTACGCGTGCAGAATATCCACGGCTTGTATATGAAAGAAATGGCCATGCGTCGAGATCCCAATGTTCTGGCAAAATCCACACTGGAAGACTACCTGCAATTAGATCCGGAATGCTTTGTAAAAAAGCTTAAAAAGATGTTCAAAGACGGTTCGTATTCGTGGTGCACGCAGTTCGTGTACAATAAGATAAATATCAATCTAATAAGGATGGAAGACGCTACTGAAAGATTAAGAAAGTACAAAGAAATGGGAATAGACCTACCCGAATCTGAAGGAGTGATTGACATCGACTACAAAAATTTTCTATAGCGTCTGGTAAGTAAATCACTAGAAAAAGCCTTGGATACTTTGGAATATTGGATACAGTACAATTTTATATAGCTATATCTATTCATATACATAATATCTACTATAAAAAGTACTATCCATTCCTATCCAAGAAATCCAGTTATATCCAAAAAACTTCTTTTATATCCAAAAAACTCCAAAACGGGAAAATTTACGTGGGTGATTTTTTTGGATATAAGGCCCAAAATGAGGGATTTTTTTGGATACTAAAATAAGGAATGATTGACCTAATAATCTCATTAATAAATAGTTAAATAAAACCACTATCCAAAAATCCAAAATCTCCAAAGCTAAATTTTAGTTATTATGGAAGAAAAAAAAATAATTGTTTTTCCGTTGTTTTTTCGCTCTGATGACAACGCTGTACATATCAAAATGCTGGATGCGTCCACTATGGTCTATGTACGTACCTTAAAAAAAGACAATTTCTTTGACTATTGTCTTTACCGTACCAAACTCACACCAGAACGTTTGGAATCTACACAGAAATTGTACCTACCAGCTACTGAAGAACAGTACAATTCAGCCCTTCAAAATCTATTTAGCACAATGGCTTTTTTCAGTGATAAACTGAAAGAAGCAAATAGCCAGGACGAAGATCATGCAAGACTTTCAGCTTGAATTGCTAATGAAGGCAATGGAGAGACACAGAAACCTTCACAGAGTACGGACTAAGTTGTTGATGGAACAGAGATATGATTCTTTAGCCAGATGCAAGATGGGTATTTTAAATCTAGAAGGTGAATTGGCTGCCTTCATTCCAAGAGAGATAAAGGAAATGAATTTTCTAAAAATGGCTGAAGAAAGATGAAACGGTTTTTGACCTATGCAATCATTCGGGAATATGTAGATGGAAGTGGCCAGCAACGCCTGGCTACTTTCGAAAGCATATACGATACCCACAGTACTGCTGAAGATCGGGCTAAAAAGGCTTTGCTGAACATGTATGAAGAAGCTGATCGTATGCAGGAAGAACCTGAATGGCTTTCTGAATCCACATTTAGTACTCTATTCTATATCTACTTCATAGCTGTTGTTCAAGTTTCTTCCAAGGTTAACAGACTTTATATAAACCATGCCAATAGACTACAAGGATTATCATCCGAAATGGACTCTGATCAGACGCCTGATCTTAAAACGGGCTAGTAATAAATGTGAAAGCTGTGGTGCAGATAATCACGAATTGCATCCCAAATCAATTGAGACAATTACTACTCCTGATATTTTCACTGGTGAAGAATTGACCACAGTAACCGGCACTAAAGTGATCCTGACAATAGCACATCTGGATCATGATGTAAAAAATAACAGGTTCAACAACCTGAAAGCCTTATGCCAAGCCTGCCATCTGAATTATGATCGTGAAGACAATATTCAGAGGAAAAAGTATGGCAAGAAATTAAGTGAAAACCAACAATATATAACCTTCTAAATAATTTATGAATTCAAATCAAATTACACTTACAGATATGTTTTGTGGGTGTGGTGGAAGTAGCCAGGGCGCAAAAAAAGTAGCTGGTGTTGAAGTAAAGTACGCTCTCAATCATTGGAAGCTGGCTATTGAATCCCATAATACAAATCATCCGGACACTCACCATGACTGTGCTGATATTTCTGAAACACATCCTGCCAGGTACAATAGAACCACTGGCCTTATTGCTTCTCCTGAATGTACAAAGCATTCGGGAGGGTCTGGAAAAAAACGTAAAAACCTCAATCAACAGGATATCTTTCAGAATAAGGCCTTTGATCCATCTGCTATCAAAAGTAGAGCAACTATGTGGGATGTGCCTCGTTTTGCTGAAATCCATAATTATGAATTCATTATTACTGAAAATGTAGTTGAAGTCAGAGACTGGATTATGTGGGATGCTTGGCTAAAGGCGATGCATCTGCTAGGCTATCAGCATGAGTGTGTTTATCTAAATGCACAATTTGCTCATGGTGAAGGTATATCTGGCTTTTCGCCTCAAAGCCGTGATCGAATCTATGTTGTTTTCTGGAAAAAAGGTAATAAAAAACCTAATCTTCAAATTAGGCCAAAAGCACCTTGTATTCGATGTGGTGAAGTAGAAGCATATCAGGCATGGAAGCCTAAAAGCCCAAAATATGGCAAATACAAAAAACAGTATATATATCAATGTTCAATTTGTAACACTGAAGTAGTTCCCTATTACTATGCCGCACTTAATGCTGTTGACTTTACCATTCCTATGGTTCGTATAGCAGACAGACACAAGCTTAAGATGAAGGATCTTTGTGATAATACCATCGCTCGTATCAAATATGGATTACAGAAATATAGCAAACCAACTACCGAGGTAAATAATAGCTATCTATTTGAGCCTTTTGTCTTGGAAACAGCCTATACACATTCGAAAAGCGATAGAACACGTAGCTTGATGAATGTACTAATGACTCAAACTACACAGCAATCTTTAGGAATGGTAACTCCATTTTTCGGAATACATCATGGAAATAGTAAAGTCCATTCTGCTGAAGATCCTTTATCCACTGTCACAACTGGAGGTATACATAGTAGTATTATTTTGGCTCCTTATCATGGTAAAAAGCAAGCTTCTTTGGTTTTAGATCCTACTTCTACTATTCCGACAAAAGATAGCATTAGCTTGATAGAGACAGCACCAAAAATAGAGGATTGTTATTTCAGGATGCTACAGCCATCTGAAACAGCCAAAGCCCAAGGATTCCCATCTGATTATGTAATACTGGGTAGTAAGAAATTACAGCAAAGACAAATTGGCAATGCTAATCCGCCTCCTACTATGGAATTACTAGTATCTCGTTGTGTAGCTTCTCTAACCTAATTATTACAAAATCAATATAAATATGAGTCACAGAACTGATCTTCAAAAAGCCTATGCTCAATTAGACATGGCACTAATGAGCAAAGACAGAGCCAGCACACTGCTGGCTATTCTTCACCTGGCAGCTGGTCAATTTGAATTCAATGTATATCCTGATTTTATGACAGAGATACAAACGGCTGCCAAAGTTTTCAGGATCGTTCCTGGGCAAACTCCTGAGTCTGGTGCTTTCGAAATTATAACAGAGAAAGCAAGACTGATCAGCCAGGCGAAAACAGAAGGTAAGATACCAGCCTTCATTTTTGAGCTGGCCATAGAATATCCTTTTATCAGACAATGGTGGAACCTTTATATCAATAGCAAATGATACCACAATTTATAGTACTGTACCTCTTATTTCGGTTGTTGTATAGAGGTTTTCGGAATAATGGCAAAGTGACAACGTATACAACAGATCGTGGTTATGTCATTCGGTTGGTATCATTTTAACACTGCTTTTAGCCTGGGGTGGGTTCTTTGATGTATTCTTTTCATGATCTATACAGATGGCATTCACATGGTAGCGGATTCATTACAGGAGTTACATGAATTTGCTCAGAGTTTAGGTGTAAAGAAATGTTGGTTTGAGGGTGTCCGTAAAGGTCACCCTCACTATGATCTGGCTAAAGTTGTACGTGGTAAGGTGGTCAGAGATACAGAGAAGGTAAGGAAAGCAATGGAGGCTGGAGCTATAAAAATTAGTAGTAAAGAACTTTTACTCAAATCCAAAAGTCTAAAAACATGGTAAAAACTAAAACTAATGAAAAGCCACTAGCTCTAAAGGTAGAGTTGGTAAAGCAGGTTTATAAAAACGAGAAAACTCAAACCAGAAGATTATTTGCAAATGATCTGATTATTAATCAAGATCCCAATAGATATAGGCTAGATGGTTTATTTAATCTGGAAGAAGATAAGCAGTCTCATATCAAAAAAGATGGTTTATATGCTTGCTTTCATGATCTTAAGTTGGATGTTTCTGTAGAACCTATTTTATGTCCATACGGGAAAAAGGGTGATTTACTTTGGGTTCGTGAACCATGGGCAAAAGTGCCACGTACTGCTTATTGGCATGATCCCACTATCCCACATATTGAGAAAGATAGTTGGTGGTATATTTTCAAGGCTAGTTGGGAAAGAAGTACAGCCGGCTTTAGTTGGAAATCATCCCGATTCATGCCAAAAGAAGCTGCCAGGACTTGGTTAAGAATTAAAGATGTCAAAGTAGAACGACTGCATTCTATTAGTACTGAAGATATAAAGGCAGAAGGTGTTCGTGTTCCTGTCAGTGAAAGAGGTGGTGTTTTATTTGTGTTGGGAAAAGCTGATAGCCCATTTAAGTTTATGCCAGAGTCTTACCAAAATGGTTCTAAAGAAGGGGTTACGGAACATGATTTTATGTTTGCTCACTGGGCTTCTCTCTGGTGTGAAATTCATGGAAAAGCAAATTGGCTTTTTAATCCCTGGGTATGGGTGATAGAATTTGAAATTGTTGCTTACTCTAATTGATACTAAATTAAGGCTAAAATAAGGCCTTATTCTCTAACACTGCCAACACTCAGGCAGTGTTTTTTTGTTATAAACAGCTTTTTCTGTATTAAAAATCTATCTTTTTCAGAGCAAACATTACATACAGGCGCTGGCGCTTCTATGGCTTCCCGTTGGTGGGACAATCAGGGGTAATTTTAAGTATGCAACTAGCCGTTCATATACCCGTCAAACCCCACATTCATTCTTATTTGAAGTCAAAATATGGATCAGACAGAATCCTGTTACGTGGCTCCAAACAAGATCCGATAGCGCAGTACGTAGCCAGCAAAATATCAAAGCCGGCAAAGGTGCAGAAGGTTTCTGAAAACAAGCATACCTGTAAGATCACATTCCTGGTATCAAAAGATTTCTTTGAAAAAGTAGGCTGCCTTGTAGATAATGAAGCAGCTATTCACTTTAACTTCTTTGTTGATCATCTGATCAAACAGGAATTCTATACACACATGTACTTACGCCTGGCGTATGGTGTATGTCGCAAGGATGCGATTATAGAATTTATGGAAAGGTATGATCTGCATACGGATGGACTTACTTATGAAGCTTTGAAAAAAGCTTTTTACCGGTTTGAGAAGAAAAATAATGTGAAAATTTTCGGGAACATTGTCCCTTCTGTTGGTGAAAACAAACAAGAGCCAACTAGGACAAAATCCACGAATCCGAATACCATCCGCTGGCATAAATGGAAAGCAAAACAGCGCCGGCTTTCTAAGATGAAAATTACCCTTAATCTCAATTGATCATGCAATCTATCAACAGATACGAGATTGGGGATAATATTGGAGGTTTGGCAAAGCTTAACTTCATTCCTACTGAAGATATTATTTATATCCCTCCAGCTCTCGATAATGAAATTTATCAGGATATCCAGCTTCAGCCAGGTAAAACATGGTATGAGGCTTATTTCAGTCTGGAATCACTGGGATATCAGGAAACCATGCAACAAACCAAACATGGTGAAGCCTTCAATATGGAGTTAAAAGGCTTTCTTCCTAAAAATCAACCTTCCCTGGCAAGAGTATTAGGCCTAATGAAAAGAAGAAAGTTGGTTTTCGCTGCTGATGACAACAATGGCCAACGCCTGCTAATTGGAAGTATTGAGCATTACCTGCGTTTTGAGCGGACTTTAGATACAAAAGATTCGACCTCTGGCAGAAATGGCATTGCAGTTACTTTTACTGGCAAATCACGCCACGAAGCTTATTTCTATTCTGGGAAACTGCCAATCTCTGAAAGCCAGCTGGCAGAACGCAACAGATATCTATTACTCGAATCAGGCGCAAGAATCAAATTATAGCTATGGAAGATAAAAAAATAACCGAACTGGAAGAAGCCCAGAGTATTTCGGCAGAAGATATTATTCCGATTGTAGATGTAGATGAACCCAATCCGGATAAGCAGAATAAATTTATACGCTGGGATAAGCTTCAGCTTCAGCAAGGTGTACAAGGTCCAAAGGGAGATCCAGGAGCACCTGGAACGCCTGGCGCAACAGGTCCACAAGGTCCAGCTGGTCCGCGTGGATTGCCTGGTGAAAAAGGTGATAAAGGGGACAAAGGTGATCCAGGTTTACCAGGTGTAGAAGGTCCACAGGGTCCACAAGGTGAAGAAGGTGAACAAGGTGCAACTGGCGCGACAGGTCCACAGGGTATTCCAGGTGCTGATGGCAGAACCCTAAGAAATGGTGTTGGTGTACCTTCTGACAGCTTTGGTAATGATGGTGATTGGTACATAAATAAAACTGACTACACCTTTTATGGACCTAAAACCAATGGTAGCTGGGGTTCACCTGTTGGTATTTGGGGTGCACAAGGTCCACAGGGTTTACAAGGTCCACAAGGCCCAGCTGGTCCACAGGGTGCAACAGGTCCACAGGGTCCACAAGGAAATGCAGGTGCTCAGGGACCGCAAGGCCCAGCCGGTGCAACAGGTCCACAAGGGAATCCAGGTATAGATGGTAAAACAATTTTATCCGGAAATGGAGCTCCTTCTTCAGGTTCTGGCACAAATGGTGATTTCTATTTTGATCTCACCAATGCTTTGTTTTATGGACCTAAGACTTCTGGAAGCTGGGGAACAGGTGTAAGTATTAAAGGTCCAGTTGGCCCAACAGGTCCACAGGGACCGGCAGGCCCACAAGGTCCGCAAGGTGCTATTGGTCCACAAGGTCCAGCTGGTGCAGCCGGCACTCGTACACGTACCAGCATCACAGTTACTGGAACTGTCATAGATCTGACTGGAAAAGAAAGCTTTGATATCATTGATCTGACTGCTTCATCTGATGTTACTATCACTGGTATCACAAGTGGTACACAGTTCAGAGAATATGAGTTTGTCGCTAACAACGTCAATTTCCTGTTTCAGGAACCAACCTTTGATATGGAAGGTGGTATTCCTTATCAGATCAAAGGAGGCTATAAGGATAGTATCATTCTCAGAAAAGATTCTGATATCTGGCGCCAGGTGGGTGGTAGCAGCTATGAAGATCCAGGTGATATAGAAATAGGTGCTGGCAAAAGTGCTTATGATATCGCTGTAGAAAATGGATTTGAAGGTGATGAAGCTCAGTGGCTGGAATCCTTAATTGGTCCTGAAGGTCCACAAGGCCCAGCTGGTCCACAGGGTGCAACAGGCCCACAAGGTGCCACTGGCGCAACGGGTGCTACAGGCGCGACAGGTGCACAAGGTCCCAAAGGTGATACAGGTGATCAAGGTCCACAGGGAGATGCTGGTCCACAGGGACCGCAAGGCCCAGCTGGTGCAACAGGTGCTCAGGGTCCGCAAGGAAATACGGGTGCTACTGGCGCGACTGGACCAAAAGGGGATAAAGGAGATCAGGGAGCTCCAGGCCCACAAGGCGCAACAGGAGCTACTGGTGCTCAGGGAGCACAAGGCCCTCCTGGCCCAGATAGTTATACGCCATCAGATTCTAATAATGCTACTGGTTTTTGGGCTGGAATGCTTTCTGCTGGATTGACAACCTTTACATCTGCTGTTGATCGAATTGCATCCTTAATTGGCCTTTTATCTTCTTTAGTCCAACTAAGAAAAGATAGTATAGTTTCCGCTATTAATGATGTATATGGACAGGCTTATGTATTAGGTTTTTTTATCTGGGACGATTTTAACAGAGCATCATTAGGAAGCAGCTGGACAAAGTTTGGCAATGCATCTACAATAACTATTGTATCCAATAAACTTAGATTAGCAGGTACAGGAGTTGCAACAGATTATGCCCAATATGAAAGACCTAGCAATCTGGAAAACTATAAGGCAAGTTGGGATATGACACCTATCACATCTTCAGCATCCTATAGTTTTGCTCATATTGGATCTAATCCCTTATATCTGAGAAACAACCTAATTAATATCAATTTGACTGGTAGTGGTGGTCAAATAAGAATATATGCACCTAAACCATCATTAGGTAGCTCTCCTGCATTGGTAGGTGAAAGCGTAAGTGCTCAGAATATTAGTTTTGCAGCCGGTGACGCAATGAAGGTATTTATAGGTTTTTCAAAGATTACATTCTCAGTTACCCTATTAAATACTGCTAATGGTCAATCTATTACCTTATCTCATTCATTAGGTACATCCGCGACAGAAAGGGATACCTATGGTGATATGATAGGTGTGTTTAAGTTTGGATTTTATGCCATCTCAGGGACTGTAGATGTAGATAATTTTAGTGTTTACTCTGATGAAATTAAAAATCCGGAAATTGTCATCATTGGAGACAGTAATACTCGTGGAGTTGGCAGAAATGCGCCTGGCGAACGTTGGCCAGATCAATTGCAATTAGAATCTTCTCGTAAAATAGTGGTTTGGGCAGGTAGTGGAGATACTACACAATCTGCCTTAGATGCTTCTGATGCCATTATTGCAGCGAATCCAAAGGAAATCTGGCTAAATATTGGAGGTAACGATATTGCATTAGGTGTCGCAACGGCAACATGGCAGGCTAATTACTTAGCTCTTACACGCAAATTTCAGGCAGCAGGTATACATGTTAAACACATTACACCAACACCTAGAACTACAGCGACTGTAACACCTCTTGCTACTTATATAAATAATACTTTTCAAGCTACGACTGTAATTGATTGTACAACAGGTTTTAATACTACTGATTCAGGAAATGGATTAGATCCCAATTCTAACATGGGAATGCTAACAGATGGAACGCATTTGAATCAGATAGGAGATTTGTTTGTACTCAATAAAATCCGTAATAACCGTAATGCAAGAGGATTCTTGGCACCGTCCGGATTTAACTCAGCAATCACATCAGCGGTTACAAACATCAAAACATGGTTTGCCGGTGACAAATTCAGAGTGTATTTCACCAATTATGGTACTCAGGTTAATATTATCCGCAATAGCGCGGGTACTGAGATGGGACGCTTTGAAATAACAATCCCAACCGATGTAGGAGTTGGTTTTATCACAACAGATCCAACCAGAGACGCGAAAAGGTTCAATTGGGTACATAAGCTTTTGGGCACAGACGATCATGTTATTCTATCTAATCAAACCGTAAGCAAGACAAGGGTTGGAATTGGTATGGATAACTCAGCCGGAATGCCTTTGCCAGGTGCTACACTAGAAGTTTGGGCTGCAACAGCGGACGGATCTGCGAATGCTTTTGTAATCCGGAATGCGGCAGGTGCTGCCAAGTTAGTTGTGGCAGATAGTTCCGGGAAGCTATTTCTGGCAGCTGGTGTAAAATTCAATGTAACTAATGTCACTACCAACACAACGCTAGATGCAACTCACCACTATATTTTCACTACTGGGACACTTACACTGACATTGCCTTCGGCTAGTGCCAATATAGGTACTCAATACGCAATTATGAAGCAAGATGCGGCAGGTACAACGGTGACTATTACCCCTTTTTCTGGAGACAATATAAATGGTGCCAGTACATATAGTTTAACAACTCAATATCAAGCCATTCGGATTATAGCTACATCAGCAGGCTGGAGGCTACTCTAAACATACTATTTATATGAAAGACGAAGAATTTGACAATCAAGTAAAGGAACTCACTATGAAAGGTATTGAGATTCTGCCCATTGCGCATGATTCGGTAACCTCTTACAGTGTACAGGATACATTCGAGTTTTGTGGCGTTAAATGGGAGCTATGGGATGAAGATAAAGAAGAAGCTTTTGAAAAAGTTATTGATAAGGCGAACGAACTACTCAAAAAACGGGAACCTCAATAAATGAATTACTTAACAAAAGATTTTAGATAATGCCATCTATCCGACAAATATTCACAAAGCTATCTGGTGGTTCTACTTCACCCACGCCAACCATACCAGGTACATTCAGCCTTTCTGTAACGCCAGGCAACGGACTTAATACCGTTGCCTGGACGGAATCTACAGGAGCTGCCTACTATATTTTAGAGTACTCCCTCACAGGAGCCGGTGGCTGGACGCAGTTAGGTGGCCAGCTTAACAGCCTTGGCTATCCACATACAGGCCTTACCAATGGGACTCAGTACTATTATAGAGTAACAGCTTATAACAGTACTGGTAATCGTGTAAGCTCTATTGTATCAGGTACACCATCCGGATCTTCAGCCAGCTTCAGTCTGGCTGCCCTGGCATTGGATAAGCAAAACTATCTTTCTTGGGCTTCTTATTCCGGTGCAACAGGCTATCAGGTACAGCGCCGGCTTTCTGGATCTTCCAACTGGGCAAATGTGGGAAGTGTGACTACTCAAACCCAGTATACGGATACAGATGCAGCTTTGCAGAATGGTGAAGCCTATGAATATCAGGTAGTAGCTCAGGGAGTTTCTGCTACTTCCAATGCAGCTTTATCTACTCCTGAAGTTGGAAACATTATGGATGTGACCATGCCAGCACCTACAGGTGTTATTGGCTGGTGTGAAGCTTCTAAGAAAGTACAGCTGATCTGGCGTAATGGTGGCACAAGATCCCAGCTAACGTATGAAGTTCAGTATAAAAATAATTCTGGCTCATATGAAACCCTGACTACAATTACGCCTGAGCTTTCAGATAAAGGAATTTATGGCAGTACTGAAATTCCTTCTTTGCGTGGAGTAGAACCTAAAAAGTATTTTCTGCATGATTTTTCCAGTCAATCTCTGACAGGAACGAATTACTACAGGATACGGGCAAAGTATGATAATACGTTTGTATCAGCCTGGTCTACTGAACTTCAGGTTACAATTCAGGGAAGTTATGTAGATACAACGGCTGCTAACTTTGCTACTACCTATGCAGCCCAGACGGCTCCTGGAACAGTTGTTCGGATTTTATCCGGAACATTGGATACTGCCAATGATGTGACATTAAAACCACGTATTTCTATTCTGAATGTTGCCGGATCTGTCAACTATACAGGCCAACAGCAGTACAGCTGGGATAAAGGTTTTCTGAAAGTGAATAATTCGACTCTTACCAGTATGAATCTTTCCATTACTGGTTTGACAATTGACTGTTCCAATTATACAGGCAGGGCTGGGATATCCTGTAATAAGGTACAGGGTTTAGTGATCTCCAACTGCATTATTTCGCGTTCTTTCTGGCAGGGTATTCAATTAGGTATAGATGCAAGGGATTGCGTAATATATGGTTGTACACTTACTAATGCAGGATATGGACCTCCTGAATCAGGTGATCCATGGACTGGTGAAGGCAATAGCTTTATTGGAGCTATTACCCTTAGAGGGAATACTACCAATATTCAGATTTTTGATAATATAGTTTCTTCTCCTGTACGTGGTTATGGATTCAAAGCTTTGATTGATTATATCAATACAGATGGATCTGGAAACTATTACAATGTGCATAGTCAGAATAATATTTTCAACAATGATTTTGATATGGGTAACCGGCTTTGGCTGGGAGCCAGTCCACAATTCTGGGGTGAAATATGGGCTGCCGAAAGTGTGAATTGGTGGGTGTTTGCCAATAAAGGAAAGAATCAATTAAGCCTGGAATACAGAAATGAGATAAACAGAAGCTACAGGCATTCTGTCAGAGTAGAGCAAAACCTTTTAACTGTGATGTATAAGGCAGCTCTTGAAGTTAGTAATCATGATCTGGTAATTACTCGAAATGTACTTGATTTGCGCAATGTGCAAAACTGTCAGGAGGTTTTTGGGGATTATAATAAGCCATCATCAGGCTTATATACTACAGAAAACCTATTGATAGAGTTTAATCTAATTTTATTAGGTAGTGAGATTCCAAACGTACAGACACATAGAAACCTTACTTCTAACTGTATTAATCGGAATAACACCATTATTAGTCCCAATGGCTTCCCTTATGCTTACTATAACGCCAGGACTAATGATGATGGAAGTTCACCCAATCATCCAACCAATCTTACTATTGAAAATAATGTATTTCAGTGTCCATCGGCTAACAATGTTTTCATTACCAAGAAAAGTACAGATGGTAATGCTGGTGGATTTGCACCATTTGGCAATGGTCAACTGACAGTAGTTGGAACGTGCAACATCAGAGGCAATCTGTTTAATGCTTCTGTACAGCTTATGCCAACCACTACAACAGGTGTAAATAACAATTTTACATCTGGCGTGGCTCCCAATCTGGTTGGTGGATCTGATATCAGACAGATGTATAAGCCGGCTGTAGGTGGCAACTGTCACAATACTGGCAGCAAAATTGGAAAGAAATATGCTGGATCTGCACCTGATCGGGGATGCTATGAGCTGGCAGCTAGTTAACGATAACCTATTTTATATATGAAAAAATTAGATGCAGATGATCTTTTACTGTTGCAAATGTTCTTAAACATTCCGGCAGTACTCAAAAAGGAAGACTGGCACAGAGAATGCCAAACCCTTCAGATGAAATTGCAAGGCGCTGGAGATCGGGGAGAGATAGAAGATAAGGATTGGGATAAAGCTATGGAGTATATGGAACTTCATGAACTGGCTTTAAAACGTGATCGGGAAGCCTTAAAAGCAAAGTGGGGATAGTTTATCTGTCCTTTAAGACTGGAAGTCTGGCAAATAGATTTGTCAGACTTCTTTGTTTTATGGGCTTAACTATCTTCATTCTCATTCTTGCTTTAACTATTCTGGTAGATGCCTACACAGATGCTAATCGCATTAGTGAAGGTAAAGCAGTCAATCATTTGCGTGGTGCATTGATCCGGCTTGTTCCCCTTACAGCTGGTACTATGCTGATTACCACACATTTGTTCTATATGGTACTTTGGCTGGCTGTTGCTGGCGCTTTTTACTGGCTAATCTTTGATATCGTATTGAATCTATTCAGGGGTTTGCCCTGGTACTATCAAGGGATTGTATCAGATAGTGAAGAAGATTCTTTTACAGATAGCCTGATTGATGAAATGCCTATTGTATTAATGCTTCTGGCCAAAATAGGGATGATAGTGCTAACCATAGCAGCCTGTAATCAGAGAGCACGCATAGAAGCCTTACTGAAAGCAGTACTTATTCACCTGGCTAACTGGATTATTGAATTATGGAAGTAGAAGTTAAAAATTCGAATAGGGACTTTATGCGTAACATAAATACGCTTGTGTTAGGCATTCTCACTGTGCTGATCACTTGGTTTGGGAATACAGTAATGGAGCTTAAAGACAGTGTGAAAGATTTGAGTTCAGAAATCAAAGTGCTTCAAACCAAAAATGACAACCTGAAGGAAAAGAATGATGATCTGAAATACAAGGTTGAACAGTGGGAAAAGAAGCTAGAAGATATCCGCGAAACTGCTAAACGTAACAGACTTCAATGAAAAACATTGCTTTAATCAGTTTAGGCCTTATAGGCATTGGCCTGGCTTCAGCCATTTTGATTCCTTCCTGTGAACAGAAACAATGCGACTGCACAGAGAAGGTAAAACAATTGAAAGATAGTGTAACTGCATTCCAGCATCAGGTAATGCTGCTGGAATGGCAGTATGATAGTTTACAAAACGTTAAACAAGCCGTCAATTATGAAATCGTTCAACTGGAAACCCAGCGCCAGGAGCAATATACGAATGCTCCTTATCTGTCTAGTGATTCCCTTCGCAGGGCATTCACAGACTACCTTAACCGATACGCTAGGGACGACATTGACAGGTTTAGAAGCAAACGTGATTCTCTTACACTTAAAGGATTACCAGCTGATCAAACCCATTAAGGCAAAACTTGAACTGAAAACTTCTATTCAGGAAAAGCAGCTTGCCATTAAAGACAGTACTGTACGAACTGTCAGAAAGATGAATCTATTGAAAGATGACATCATTCACGGGCTGGAAGTACAGCACAGAGAAGATCAGCTGACAATCAAAAGCCTGCAATCAGACAATAAGAAAGCCAAACAACTTTGGTGGAAATGTACTGGGATCGGGTTTGCTTTAGGAATTGCCACACGCTTTATTTTTCACTAACCTACTCTATATTTATTATGAAACATCTATTTCTCTTGTTCCTTACACTGGGAACTTTCCTTTTTACAAAGCCTGACTTAAAAGCAGCTAGCCTACAAACTGACACAACTATTTCCCAGATTGATTCCAGTGCTTCCCAAAATATTGATCAGGGATCTGACATATCAGAAGCAGCTGAACATTTGGTGTTCACGATTGATGAACCTGAAAACTTGCTTGGCCTGGGATTAGTTATTGCTGCCTTCGTTACTCTATATCTAAACAAAACCCTCAAAAACCTAAAGTACTGGCAAAGTACATTATTAGGTTTGGGTGGTACTATAGCGTTAGGTATACTCAAATTTGCTGGGGATGGGACACTTAATAATATTGCTGGGAAAGATTTACCTGCACTACTTCTTCCATTGATTTGGGGATGGGTTTCGAAATGGATAAATGATAGGGATAAAACAGCCAACACTGATACTTTGCCTCAAAGCTAACATCACCTGTTTTTAGACCAGCAAAACCGCTAGACCTTGTTTAGCGGTTTTTTGTTTGTCCTTTCTACAGCCGTGCTACATATGAATTTTTGTAGCATGAAAAACTACAAACTGCTTTCCGCTATTCTTGCTGGACATTGGCTGATAGATCCCACATGGGCAAATGCCAATCTGCCATTGGTAGAAGCTATCCTGAAAGGGGAAAGTGTAGACAGACCTGCTAAAGAATATGAAACGGATGCTGAACGGCCTTATATGGTGTATAGTGTTCAGGCAGGAACTGTAGGTGCAAGTCGCTGGACTAGTTTTAATGAAGCACCTGAAAACTCTATTGCAGTCATTCCTGTAATGGGTCCTATGCTGAAGTATGGTGATGGTTGCGGTGGTTTAGGTACTGTGCACTATACATCTTATATGAAAGAAGCCAAATCTTCTAATAAGATAGTGGGTGCAGTACTAGTAATGGATACACCAGGTGGACAGGTAGATGGAACATCTACTTTTGCTGACTCTATAGCAGATATGGTTTCCAATGGAAAGCCTGTAGTGGCTTTTGTTGATGATGGCATGTTAGCCAGTGCCGGTGTATGGGCTGCTTCTCGTGCCAGTGAAATAATTGCCAGCCAGCCAACAGATACCATTGGATCTATTGGAGTGTATACCACAATTGCAGATTACTCAAAATGGTATGAGCAAAAGGGTATAAAGCTCACTGAAGTGTATGCTGATCAGTCCAAAGATAAAAACAAAGATTATCGTGATGCCTTGAAAGGGGATGTCTCAGGCATCAAAGAAACGGTAAACTTCATTGCAGATCAGTTTATAGCTGGCGTAAAGCAATTTCGTGGGGATAAGATCAATACCAAAGTTGATAATCCTTTCACGGGTAAAATGTATGAAGCTGAATTAGCTCTACAAGTTGGGCTGATTGATGGCATTGGCAATATGGAATATGCTGTCAATCGTGTATATGAGCTTCAATCCCAAGCAACTTCTTCCACTAAATCAAATACAAAGTCCATGAATCTTACCAAGAAATGGAATGCTGTTGTAACCGCAATAGGTTGGACTGCATTAGTGATCGGTGAATCTGATCAGGTCAACGAAGCCAACCTGCAGGCGTTCGGTGATGAAACTAAAAAGTTGCAGGATGCCAATGCTCAACTGACTAGCCAAATCAAAGATCTGAATGATAAAGTTACGGCTGCTGACAAAGGTAAGGCTGATGCTGAAGCTGCACTAGCTGGTAAAGTAACTGAATTGGAAACAGCTAATGCTGAAGTTACCAGACTGAAAGCATTGGTGCCAGGAGCACAGCCAAGTGCAACTATAAAAACTGGTGATGATAAGATTCCATCTGCTTCTTCAGATAAGAATGAAGTCATAGATGCTGAAGCTGATCATAACAAGTTTGCCTATGAAATGCTAGGCCGGTAATTGAACTTGACTCTATTCAAGATATTGTTTTTTCCATCTAACTCACTCTTTTAACTCTTTTCTAGTCATTGCTATGTCAATAAACTTAGAGCAAGTAAAAAAAGAACTAGGGAATTATTTTCGTACAAATAATAAAGTAGTTCGTGAATGGGTGTACCGTGAAGCTCAGGTTTCCAAGTACATGCGTACCCTTACGAGAGTAAAGGGTAAATTTCCTGCCCAACATTCTGTAACTGATCACGTTATTCAGGGTTTTGCCTCTGTATGGAATGCACTAGGCACCACAACTTTCAAAACCAATGAATTGGTTAACTACCATCAGAAGGTAAACTTTGAAATTGTTCCAGCTGACATCCTTAACAGCTGGCTGGCAGAATTATATCAGGAGAATATGAAGCCGGCTGATATGCCTATCAGCAAGTATATAGCTGAAAAAGAGCTAGGGCCAAAAGTGGTTGAAGATATCGAGATCCTTTCTGGTGATGGGGTGTATGATAATACTAAGCTAGGACAGTTTGGCTATTCTATGAATGGTCTGAAAAAGATTCTGGCTGATGGTATTGCTAACGTAGACAATCCTATGTATCGCATCAAACTGAACGCTCTTCAAGACAACAATATTGTAGCTGAAGTAACTTCATTTGAGCGTGCCATACCTACTAAAGTTCGTAAGTCTCTGAAATATATTTTCATGAGTACTTCTAACCTAGAGCGTTACATTCTGGACTATGAGAATAAGTTTGGTGCTAACACCAACTATACAGCCGAAAATGGCATGAAAACCCGTCTGGGTAAACGTACCATTGTAGGTTTGGATTGTCTGGATGGATCAGATCTGATCTTTGCTACTCCTGAAGACAACTTCCTGAAGTTGATTGATATTTTCGATGCACCACAGGTTACAGATGTTCAAACTCTGGACTATAAAGTGAAAATCTTTATGGAATTCTGGCTTGGCTATGGCTTCTGGATTAACCAGCTGGTTATGGTATCTGTATACACTGGCACATCTACAGGCCTTGCAAGTGGCTCTGACGGTACAGACAACAACCAATTGTACTACGCATAACCGATGCCGTTCCATCTGACCTTGCAGGAAAAAGTTACCGATAACACCTGGCGTGCTATCGGTACTTTTTCTAATTCAAGAGGCGATAACGGGAAAGCGGATGTATTGCTTCGTGAAACGAATGAGGGGCTGTTGTTGATAGTTGATGATCAAATAGGGGAAAGTAGAGTTGCTGGAAAAAAGGTAACAGACTATCACAATGCACAGCCGGTGCCTGCTGATCTGGAAGCAGGAAATACAGTAACCTTCAATAACTTCTGGTATTCTCTAACAAAATAATACTATGCCTGATTTAACCGACTTGCTACATGTAGATGGTGATGATAATACCAGTGGTGTTGGTCAGTATATCTATGTAGCCAAAGAAAAAGAAATTCTTGTTTTGCCTTTGCCTGACCAGGATGATTCCAGTGCTGCTACTGGTTCACTGGCTGATCTTGTAACCATTACAAGAGACATTGAAATGTTACCAGGGAAAGACTTTAAGCGTATCTATGTGACACTGGAAACTGGTGAATTAAAACATGATGCACAGGGTGAACTGGATGGTATGAGTTTCTTAAACCAACTGGATTTCTTCATGCCTGGATCACGAGCTGAAGTACTGGGTTTTGCTCAGTGGGCTAAAAACAGTTCTTTGATCTTTTTGATCCCTGAACTGGATGGTCAGATCCGGATGTTAGGACATCGTGCATATCCTGCTAAAATGATTCCTGCCAGTGGAACAACTGGAAAAGCAAGTGCAGACCGTAAAGGCTCTAACTTCAGCTTTAAATCTGTAAGAAAAGGACCAGCTCCAATCTTTGCGGGTCGTGTGAAGACTGGTTCAGGATCTGGAGCTTCAGACTATCAGGATCTGGTATTAGTTGACTAGACATTCAAGCCCAGTGGGCAAATGATGAATCCCTTTATGGGAATATGTAGCAAAAGCCTGGCAATTGTCAGGCTTTTTTCGTGTCCTTTCTTGGCAATTGCCACTCTCACACCTTTACGGCTCTTAATTCTCACTGCTTATGAGCCCACTTTCTCAATTAAACTTTGACCGAATTTATGTAATCAATCTCAAACGCAGACCAGACCGCTGGGAGCATGCTGGTAAGCAGCTGGCAGATGCTGGCATTGAATGTAAACAGTACGAAGCTGTCGATGGCCAGCAATTACAGCTAAAACACCCATTCATGACTGCTGGTATGGTAGGGTGCTGGATGACTCACAGAGATATCTTTAAAGAAGCTGTAGAAAACGGCTATGAAAGTATTTTAATCTTTGAAGATGATCTGAAACTGATAGATGGCTTTAACCTAATGCTATCTCTTTCCCTTTCAAAGCTTCCTGCGGATTGGGAATTTGTCTATCTGGGATATACCCATTATGATGATCAGCCCAAAACCGGCTTACAGAAAGTAAATGACTTCTGGATTGTGCCGGCTAATTGCTGGGGAACTCAGGGTTATATGGTCCGCGGAAAAGAAGCCATCCGGAAAGTCTATGAAGGGATTAAAGAAGTTTCAAAAGAGCAATGGCAAGTTGATCAGCAGATCAGCATGAGTATCCTACCTGAATCAGGCCTTCGGTATTATGCACACTATCCCAGTGTTGTACGCCAGGCAGGCCTAACAAGTGATGTTCAAACCCAAAAACTTATTTTCAATGAATAACAAAGGTATCTGGACTTTGGAAGAAGCCAAGACTGGCCATATCCATTCCATTCTGCTGGCACAAGGCCTGGCAAAATTATTTGATAAAGCACAGCCTGTCTATGATCTGGGTTGTGGAACCGGCTTTTATGCCAGATATCTACAGCAGGCTGGCTTTGATGTACGTGCATTTGAGCCTACAGAAGGCATTGAAGAAATAGCATTCTTTTCTCCAATAGAGCGCCTGGATCTGTCTGAAGAAATTAAGCCTGGGACCTATCCACGTGCACAGATACTTTGTCTGGAAGTAGGTGAACACATTCCGGCTGAATATGAAGACATAGTACTGAATAATCTTTGGTACTTATCAGATACTGATGCTTACATAGTTCTTAGCTGGGCTGTACCTGGTCAGGGTGGTTTAGGACATGTGAATGAAAAGCCTAACAACTATATACAGTTAAAAATGCATGAACGTAATAGAGATTATTGCCACAAGCAATCTGAAGACTTACGTGCATTAGCTGGAAAATGCTGGTGGTTTGAAAATACTATTATGGTTTTTAAATAATCCTTCATGAAAGAAGAAATTGAAAAATGGCTTAATGCCAAAAAGCCCAGCTTCAGGAAAGGAGTTGCGCTATTTCAAAAATATGGCTATTCCAAAAGCCTGAAACGCCAGCTTGAAACAACAAGTGAAAGCCCTGATTCGCTGGCCATGGTTAAACAAGCTCTCAAAGATCTTTTATGACAGAAAGAGTTATTCACCCTATAGAAGCCTGGCTTCGTGATCCCAAAGACTATTGGGCTGGCTTAAAACTGTATGATACCTATAGTGAACGTCCCAGATATCCCAGACTCAGACATACACTGGGTTTTGGTCCGGATGATTATAACTGGTTATCTATCAAAGAAGAACTGACTTGGTTACTACAGAATGTTATTGTTCACAGTTTCGAGGCTGAAAAGGTAGTAGCTGAAGTAGAGCCGGCTACTGATCAGCAGCCAGCTGGTGAAACAGATAGCCTGCCAAAGCAGCCTACTACTGAAGAAATAGACGAACATCTATATTTTAACCGGCTGCCAGATGAAGGTAAAGAGTTAGTGAAAGAATGGAAAGGTTTATATGCTCAGTCGGCTTCTTTGCATGCTACACTGATTCATTTGCCAAGTGATGAAGAACGGAAAAAAGCAGCTAAGATGATTCTTGAAAACTTTGATCAGATTCATGTGAACTGGGATAAGTTAGATTATTATCAGAAGCATGGCCATTTTCCTGCAAAGCCAGTTGTAGAGCCCACTCCTGATCAGCAAGATCCGGCTGCCTTAATGCGCCGGCTGAATAACCTTCGTAGTCAGGTTTCCAAGCAAAAGGATAATGCAAATCGTCAGACAGAAGTAATTGCCTGGCGTAAGGAGATTGAAACAATAGAAGAAGCTTTGGGTATTAAAAAATAGTTAGAATGGCAAAGAAAGAAAGCAGAAAGAGCTTTAATAAGGAACTCAGAATAGAAGGTCGCCAGGATCTTCAACCAGCTATAGAATATGCTTCCTTATTCGATAAAATACACGCTCACTATATTAAGGGTGATCACCCGAATGGTAAGCCGCGTGTAAAGCTCACTGATGCTGAATCTGAAGTACTGGAACGTTGGGAATTGGCTTATTCTATCCTTCGAAGCATGCGTACTACTGAAGAAACAGTACGCATCATCATGAAACTGAAGAAAGTAAAGAAATCCACGGCCTATCATGATGTGACAAGTGCTTTACGGCTTTTTGGTGATATTTCTCAGGCTTCCAAAGAAGCCCATAGAAATCTTTTGGCAGATTATGCCACAAGGGTGCTACGTAGAGCCTACAAAGCCAAAGATGATGATATGGTGGATAAAATGTTGGGAAAACTGATCAAAATCAGAGGTCTGGACATTGAAGATCCAAATATTCCGGATTTTGACAACCTCAAACAACATATCTACAATATCATAGTAGATCCTTCTCAGATTCCAGGCCTGGAGAACCATACAGCTACTGAAATTGATACTATGATTCAGCGCTATAAGGAGAAAAGGAAATTGATCAACGAAAAAGCGGATTTTATTGAAGATGCAAAGCCAGCCTGAAGCTCAGAATATCTATTATAACCGTCCTATACTAAATGCGATGCTGATTGATGCTAATCAGGAATATCATATTTGGGGACGTGGTACGGCTAAAAGTTCGGGTTTGTTAGCCAATAAGCTGGTACGAAACATTACCCAAATGCCAAGATCAGCCGGAATGATCATTGGTGAAACCTATATTCAGCTTTTAACTCGTACTTTACCTTCTCTGATATCCGGATTAGAACGGCTAGGCCTTCGCAGGGATCACCATTATTATATAGGTCGAAAACCTCCAAAAAGCTGGAAATGGAAAGAACCTTATGAAGCTCCTGTAAGCTATGATCACTTTATGATCTTCTACAATGGTGCAGGCGCTCACCTGATCAGCCAGGACCGCGTGGGGAGCTCAAACGGTTTGAATACAGATTGGGTTTTGGGTGATGAAGCCAAATATCTGAACTATAATCAGTTTTTGGATGAATCACTGCCTACTATGCGTGCCAATCGTACGTATTTTGGCCATTTGCACACACATCAATCTATCTGTTTTGCTACATCCATGCCTACAGCTGCTGAAGCTAAGTGGATTTTGAAGAAAAAACAGGATATGGATCAGGAACAGATTGATTTGATGTTTTTGATCAACAAAGAAATTATGAAAGCGCATAAATCCGGAAAAAAAGCCCGGGCGAATGCTCTTTTAAACGAGCTTAATCTTTTGCGCAAAGATTGTGTGCATTTTTCGGCTGCCAGCAGCTTTGAAAATATTGCAGTCCTGGGAGAGCGATATTTTCGGAATATGCGCCGTATCATGCCTGATTTTATCTGGGAAACAGAAATTCTCAATATTGAGCCTAATACAGTAGAAGGTGGTTTTTACCCTTATCTGGATGCAGAAGGCAAGCATGGCTATTCTCATAGTTACAATAATGCCAAGCTGGAAGAATTCCATTATAATTTTGACCAGATGAAGGATATGGACAGCCGGTTTGATCTGGACTGTATATCTACTCTACCTATTAGAGCTGGTGTTGACTGGGGTTCTTCTATATCTACTATGTCCATTGCTCAGGACCTTACCCATACAGAAATGAGAGAATACCGGTTTATTAATGCCCTATATGTGAAACACCCTAAGCATATAGACCATTTAGCCAAGGCCTTTGTGGACTACTATAGATACCATACCTGTAAAGAGCTTATACTATGCTATGATCCAGCAGGGGATAAGAAGCAGGCTAACAGTGATCTTACCTATGCTCAACAGTTTATGAAGATAGTACGTGCTGCTGGGTGGACTGTTATACCACGTACCAAGGCAAGCTATCACCTACACCCTGAGAGATATCTATTATGGGCTAGGTTATTATCTGAAGAAGAAAACCTACCACGTATACGATTCAATAAACGTAAGGCCATGCACATTACCACATCAATGGCCAATGCACCTGCCTATGATATACCTAACAAAGGTATACGTAAGAACAAGGATAGTGAGAAGAATACTAGTGGTGTAGATCCATTAGAGGCCACACACTTCAGTGATAGCGCTGATTACTTACTCATGAACGATTTTAATTATATGTTAAAAAATCGCACTGGCTTTGTTCCCAACCTGATGTAAAATCATATATCGTATTACTTTTTAAAACGGAAATTGCCGTTTTGCGTCAGTGCGTGCCGGAATCAAACTTTCCATTTTTTTACCCTTTCAATGCCTCTGAAAGGGTAAAATCCTATCTGTCAGACCTGTAAATCGGTTTTGGCTGGAAACGCCCTGTCTATACGCTGTCCTTTCCCCTGTTTTCTTTTTTTAAGTGATTCGAAAGAAAAACAATTGCCATATGATCAAGCTCAGTGAAGCCCTAATGCAGATGGAACAGGGCGAAACCTTCAGTTGCAAGTTTGTTACTTTCAACCAACGTAGAAAAACAGGTGGGGAGATTATCGAAATACAGGAAGCCAGGTTATTTCGCCAGTCTGCTTCTACTCCTGAAGAAAAGAAAGAGTCTTCTGGAAAATCCAAATCACCTAATCACTGGGCGAACAGCACCCGTAACATTCTGATTCTGCCATCAGAACAGATCCGAAAATTACACATACGGCTGTTGATCGAATTCAATGGTTTCAAAGTCATCTACTAACCTACCGTGTCTATAACTCGCTATGTCAGAAATTTTAATTAATGATGCATTAACGGTTGCCTATTTGCCTCAAAGCCAATCAGCCGTTACGCTGGGGAAAAACCAGCGGCCTACAGCTCCCTTAGAAAAAGAAACCGGATCAACTACTGAGTATGCCAGGTGGGGTGATGACAACTTGTTTCCTCAAAACATCACACGAGAGATCGAAGCCAATACTATCATTGGTAGTACTCTTGATTGGAAGGCTAGGGCGCTTTATTCAGGAGGTATAATGTATGGTAGCAGAAGTTATGATGAAAAAGGAGAAGAAAAGTTTACTCCTTTCATAGATGTTGATATAGAGGAGTTTATTTTCAAAAGCAATGTGCTTCGCTATTTGATTGAGGCCAGTACTGATCTTTACTACTTCTACAATGTCTTCCCTGAAATTATTCTTTCAGAAGATCGTAGCCAGGTAGTATCTATCAGTGCACAAGAAGCTACCTTTTGCCGTTGGGCACGTCAGGATCAGAATGATGGATTGATAAAAAAATGTTTCATTAATGCCAACTGGGATAAGGAAGGTTCAGATTACCTGGACAACTCAGTACCTGTAATTGATCCTTACTATGCATCTGTCGACAAAGTAAAAGGAGATACTAGTTCCAAATATATTTATCCAGTTAGTTACCCAACGCCTGGCAAGGTTTATTACCAGTTAGCTCACTGGGATAGTATACGTGTGTCAGGATGGTATGAAGTAGCAAAAGCTATTCCTGCATTCAAAAAAGCTTTATTTGGCAACCAGGTTATTACTCAATACCACGTTGAGATCTCTAAAGAATACTGGTCTGACAAATATCCCAACTGGAATTCCCTGCCAATAGAAAAGAAGAAAGAGTTGATGACAGAAGAACTTGAAGCCTTTGATAGAAGGATGTCAGGGATTGACAATGCCGGTAAATCCATTATGACATCTTTTGAACATGAGGAACTTCATGGAAAAGATCATTCCTATTGGAAGATTAATCCCATTGATAATAAAATCAAGTCTGGGATCTATATAGAAGATTCTCAGGAAGCCAGCTCACACATATTGTATGCACTCTCTGTAGATCCTACCATTATTGGCAGTGCTCCTGGAAAAGGTATGGGTGGTGGATCAGGTAGCGACAAACGTGAAGCCTTCAATATGTATATCAGTCTTTGTGATGTACATGCACACCTGATATTGGAACCCCTGCAATTCATTGCCTGGTATAACGGATGGTCAAAAAAATATCCAGGCTTCACCTGGCGTTTCAGACGTCCAATCCTGCAAACCTTAGATAAAGTTACACCTTCCAAACGCGAAACAACTACACCAGATGCCTCTAATAAAAACAATTCAGGAAGTTAAAAACTATGTGTCTGTTGGGATCAACAATGAATTTGAAACCATCACGCCAGATCTGATACAGGCACATGATAGAGTGTTAAAGTTGTTAGGTAGTACTCAGTATACTGCCTTAGAAACTGCCTATGATGCTGGACCTGTTACAGGTGAGATAAAAAGCCTGCTGGAATTCTGTCAGGGCATTATCACAAATCTGTGCTATGCTGAATTTATTACGCCTGGTCAACTGGATATTTCAGATTCCGGATTTAGAATTCAGGTAGATGGTGAGTACAAAACGGCTTTCCAATGGCAGATAGATGATCTGAAATTATATTTCAGAAAGAAGGCAGCGGATAAGGAAGAAAAGATGCTGGCTTTTCTGGAAGAAAAATCAAGCACTTTCCCAGACTGGGCTAACTCTCCAGCTTCTACTTTATTTCGTCAGTACTTCATCAATTCTACTTCAGAGTATCAGGATCATTACAATATTGCCAGCAGCCGGCTAACGTTTCTGGCTTTGATTCCTACTATGAAGTACACAGAAACCTTTTCTATTGAGCCAAATATTTCACCTGCCTTATTCGCAAAGCTGAAAGATCAGATTCAAAATAAAACGCTGACAGATAAAAATAAGCTTTTGATAACCTATATCCAGCCGGCTGTAGCTTATCTGACTATCTGCAATGCCATTGATGAACTTCCTGTAGAGATCAAGGAAAATGCATTGGTAGTAAATGAATATAGAGCTACCGGGGAGAACTACAGGCAGCAAGCAACAGCTTCAGATAAGTTATTGGTCAGCAAGAAAGCCAGTGCCTGTGTGAAAGGAAATGATTATCTGCAACGTTTGATAGCCTTTTTGAATGCCAATGCAGATGATTATCCTGAATACAAGGATTCCGGTTTATATAAGCCACCCACTGAAACAATATTTGTAGATCGTTCCTCAAAGCATTTATATGGAGGCTTTTAAAGATTACTTGGACTTTCTGCAGAAACGTTTTGAGCAGATGAAGCAGGAAGATATAGAGGCTGAAAAGGTTCTGCGTGAACAAGCTGCCAGATATCAGGTGCCAGATGGATATATGAATATTAAAAGCATTGCCAAAAAGTTTAAGGTTAGCTTAACACGCAGGCAAAAGCTTCGTCTAATCAAACATTGTAAAAATGTTTGTAGCGAAAAACAGATAGATGTTCATATGGCTATGGATAAATTCCTCCTTTTTCCTGTAACCATTATTAAAGAAGCCCTGAAAGATTTTAATTTTCTATGACAGTAAACTATCCAAAGAACTGGAATGAGCTAACAGGAAAGCAGCTACTTTCTGTATTGAAAATAATCCACCAACCTATTTCAACAGAAGCAAAGAAGCTGCTTTTGTTGAAAACAATCCTTTCTGTAAAGATGAAGTCTTTACGAAGGATGGAAATAGAAACAGTGGCCAGGTGTATGTATGTACTTGATCCGTTTATCAAAGGTGATGTCAGTCTGACTAAAAATCTTCTCCCATGGTTACGCCTTCACTTAATCTGGTACCAGCTGCCATTTAAAGTATATGGCCCAGCTGACGGCTTTAAGAATATGAGTTTTCTGGAATTTGTCTTTGCTGATACCTATTACTCCCAGCAGTTTGGTAAGAAACCTAAACCGGATGCACTGGATAAGATGCTGGCAGTACTATATAGAAGGAAGCGTGACAAAGATCTACCAGGCTCATTAACCTATAAAGGAGATATCAGACAGAATTTCAATGAACACCTGATATCAGATCATTCCAAGTACTTCACTAACCTAGATCCTGTAAAGAAGCTGGCCGTCCGTACCTGGTTTAGTGGATGCAGACAGCAACTTGAAAAGATGTATCCGTATGTTTTCAGTGGAGACAATCAAAAGAAAGCTGCTTCATCCGGATGGACTCAGGTACTGATCAGCCTGGCAGGTGAAAAATTTGGTACAATTGATCAGACAGGCACGGAAAATCTGCACACAGTACTGATGCATATGAATGAAGTGATCAAAGAAAATGAGGAACTGAAAGATAAATACGGCAAATGAGACACGCGGAATACAATCAATACTTCAGGGATCTGGCTACAAAGCACGTAGATATTAAGCATAGTGATACAGAAATGCACTTTGCTAGGATTATCCGCAGTGCTGATCCCTTCTTTAAGCTGGAACTCTCTGAATTCCTCACTAAGCTTAAATCCAAGCTGGAAACACCTTTTATGCTACTGGAAACCTATGATGCCAGATTTGAGGATAACAAGTCTGACAATAAATGGCAACTGGCTATGGGTGCTTTTATGATTCTGGATAAAGTCAGTAAAGGTGATTACAATGAAGTAGAATCCAAGCTAGACTTTACAGAATCTGTTGCTACTGATATCATTGGTAGGCTATACAATGATTACAAGTTAAAACGTATCAACTGGCATGTAGATCTGAATGATATCACTTTGGAAAAAGTTGGGCCGGTGGGTGATTCTATGTATGGTACCCGTGTAGACTTTCTTTTGAAAACAACAGCTAATACTTCTTTAAAATACGATCCTTCTAAATTTTTGTAATACATGGCAACAAGAGCACGATTAAGGCTGGGGTTTGGAGGTGCACAGATATCAGGTACACTGGTATTAAATTTCCCTAACCTGGGCGCGTTAGGATCTTATCGGTTTGGGACAGATTTTAATGATCCTGCAAGCCTGGCTTCTGCCATCCGTAGTACTGTCGGTTTAAGCTTCACAGTTACTTCATCTGGTAATATAGTTGAGCTATTGGCAGATAATTACAGTAGTCTTTACAATGTACAGGTATCTGGAAATATTTCAGGTATCACAGCTAGCATCAATAATTCAGGGAGTGGATCTATTTTTAAAATTCCCTATACTAAAACCAATGCAACCGGCTTTGGTCTGTCTGATGGAACTATTACCCTGAATCCTGAAGGAGGTAATGCGCCTTATACCTACGTTTGGAATGATGGATCTACAGCTAAGGATAGAATCAATCTGGCTGCTGGTACATATGCTGTAACCGTTACAGAAGCGGGTGATGCTGGCCAGTTTAAGCTTAGTCTTACCATTCCCATTGTAATCACCCAACCTGATACACCTTTACTGGTAAGTATTGCCAATAAAGCTAACATTCTCTGTTTTGGTTCTTTGGCTGGCTATATTGAGCTTGCTGTATCTGGTGGCATTGCACCGTATACCTATCTTTGGAATGATGGAGCTACTACCAAAGATCGTTCTGGCATTCCTGCAGGTGTATATTCTGTTATTGTCAAAGACGCTAACAATGTTGAAAAACAGCTTACCAACATTGTTGTTAGCCAGCCTGATGTTCCTTTAACTGTTGAAAGGATCATCAGTGACAATGATGTAGAACTGATTGCATCCGGAGGCGTTGAACCTATAACCTATACCTGGGCAGATGGACCAACAACACGGATCAGAACCAATCTCGCGCCTGGCTTCTATACATGTGTTGTAAAAGATGCCAATGGCTGTAGCAAGACAGTTAATATTGAGATTGCAGAGTTCCGGTTTTTCTGGTCAAAAAATCCGATCGTCTTTCGTCCGGAAATGGATAGCCTGGAAACAAAATTCTATCCTTCTTTTGTGCTGGAAGTCTGGATAGAAGGAAGCTACAGAAGCAATGCATTTGACAAGATGGTAACTGTAGAACAGCCGGCAGATTCACTGGGAAAAACCGTTTTTGATGTGCAAAACATTCTGGATACCTATGTACAGCCTCATTTACCCGAATTTAATCAGAGCAATGTATCTATTGCCTCAAAGGCTTTTAAGCGTTATTTTCTGCGTTATGCTGAAAAATATGCTGATTCAGCAGATGGAACACCCACAGCAAAAGAACCTGTACAGTTATTGACAAATTACTGTCTGCATGGTGGATTGGATTTTGAAGAATATGCAGCTGATACATTCTTTACTAGCTATCTGGAAACACAGAAACCCTTCTTCACCTGGTATCCAAACAATAAGAAACTGCCAGTTGATCAGCAGGAATACCTTTATTATCTGCATAACACCTTTGACTATAATACTTTTGGTGTGAAAGTAAAAGTCACTTTTACAGATGGAAGCTTTGTTGTAATAGATAAGTTTTCAATGGCCAATGTACTTCGTTATGAGCTGTATATTGTGCCAGCTGGTTATACACAACTAGCACTGGCCAGTGTAGATCCCTCTAAAACTGTCTATTTCTGGGAAATCTATTGTGTTGGTCCCAGTGGCCAGGTGATCACTGAAGTACGTAGATTCTATCTGGATACAGAATACTATCCATTCCGTCAGTTCTTTTTGTATGCTAATTCCATTGGTGGGTATGATTCACTGATGGCAACCGGAAATGCAGAAAAGAATGTGGATGTAGATGCTGAAGAACTAGCCAGGACGCTACCTTACAATTATAATCCTGTTGAAGGAGAAATAGCCACTGTGAGCCGTGTAGGTCAGGTTACTTTATCACTGAGTACTGGCCATAAAGATCTGAAAGAGATTGAAGCTTTACAGGACTTTTTGATTAGCTTAGATGTGAAAAGGATTAACAATGGCAGATATGAAGCAGTAACAGTAGTGGGTGACAATGTAACTATTGTTGAAGATGATAATACACTGTATTATATTCCTTTTAAAGTCAGACCGGCTAAAATGAATCGTTATACACCAAAGCTTTAATATTATGGATCAATACAAGAAACTTCATCCTGGCGTCTTATCAATGCACTATGACATTATGGATACAATCTATAAAGATGTGCCACTGCCTTCTATTCAGGATTCTTTTATTAAAGACTATGTTGAAAAGATTAACAGTGGAGTCTTAAAGAAGTTAGAAGAATTAGGATTACCCCTTACTGAAGAAACCTTTAACCGTATTTCAGAAGTTAGAAATCCAATTGCACCAGGTGCAAAGTTTTGGTTTCTTGATTATGGGAAGCCAACAACAGTCCCTTTATTTAGTATAATAGTCAAATCAGGTGATCATCCTATAGATATTTTTTAGGCTTTCTGTCCTTTCTCCCTCATTTTAAGGCTATCATATTTGGGTATGATAGCCTTTCAAATTCTAGACGAATTTTTGGATATTGAGCCTAGCAGCTCTTTTACCATCAAGTCAGCAAACCCAATGTTTTCTGATGATAGCATTCCAGGAATGCTTACCTATCCTTTTACCGTCACAAACACCCCAAAGACACGCCGGCTTTTAGGCTTTCCTAACTTAGTTGCATCTGAAAATCTGGTAGGCAACCAAGTGGATAGTATCTGTTGGCTGGGTGGACTGGTGTACAAGGTGGGTAAAATTGTAGTTCGTGGTGCTAACTCTAAAAAGTTTCAGTTAAACTTTCAGTCTGATGCTGGAGATGTACAGACCAAAGTAAAAAATAGCTCCCTTCGTGATCTTTTAAAACAGGAATTCTCCTTTACTTCTGTTCCCAGTGCATTTCTGAATGCTATTAACACACCTGTTTACAAACCCTATCAGAATAGTTTAGCACCTTATACAGCCTTTCCAATCCTGAATGAAGACTTCTATCAGGATAAGAATAGCCAGTTTGGTGGGTATCTGAATTATTTTGTCAATGGTGCATTCCCTACCAATGCCTATACCAGCAAACATGCTATGGTACCGCAATTCTATTTGCTGTATGTACTGGAAATGGCTTTCCAGGCAATAGGCTATAGAATGACAGGCAGCTGGATACAGAATGAAGAAATTCAGCAACTGATCCTTTATAACAACTATGCATTAGATAGGATTGGGAGTAATTACAATCAGTACTTACCTCAGATCACATTAAAGAATCATGTGCCTGATACCAAGTTTGGTACATTCCTGATCAACCTACAAAAGATATTTCCTTTGGGTTATGTATTTGATACAGTCGCCAAACAGGTAGAATTGGTAAACATTCCCGATATCTTAAAGCAATCTGACTATGTAGACTGGACCAGTAAGGCAGATGCTGACTGGGATCTAACACCTGTTGAAGGCAAAGGCTATACATTGCAAATGAATCCGGATAGCTCTGATGAACTAACCAAAAACATCAAAGATGACTGGAATAAGTTTGTCATTGGAGAAGGAGAAGAACCTATTACTACAGATTTTTCCCCTTTGGAAGTATATAAACATGCTGATTTGCTGAACACGGCAAGACAGTGGACCACTCCACACATCCGGCAAAAAGGTAGCTCTCCTGAATTTGAGATAGGAAATAATGCTTCTGGACTACATCTGATGTGGTATCGAGGTATGAGGCCAGACGGATCTGGGAACAATTACCCATTTGCTACTTATGATACAATTGATCATGCAGGAAATACGATCGGAAATTATTCTTTGCGTTGGACAGGTGCAAAAGGCTTGTATGAAAAGTGGTGGAAACCCTATATAGAGTTTCGGGCTAATGCCAAAACCATAGACCGTAATGTAAATCTGAATCTGGCAGATATTCTTTCACTGGATCCCCGCAAGAAAATCTATCTGGATCAAAACCTGTATTTCCTTCAGGATCTCACAGTGACAGTAAGTCAGAAATCCGGAATTAAGCCGGCTAAAGTTACCCTTCTTAGAACCAAGACATAAGGTAGTGTCCTTTCTGCATACTGGCAATTGCCTGATTTTAGCAGAAAAAAACGTATGAAAAACGCTGTCTATCTTTTATTCATTGCTAGCCTGGGATCTATGATTCTGGCTTTTGTTATCGAAGGTGTAATTGGTGCTCAGGGAGCCAAAGGCCTTTGGAACTGGTTTGAAAGATTTTTTACTGTTGCGCCCGGGAGTATGTCAGATGTGAGTACTGCCAGTAAAATACTCGTTGGGATATCAGGAGCCGGTGCGGCTATTCTGCTAGTTATTCTTATAAAGGCTGTTATTAAATCTCTTTCTAAGAAGAAAAATGACTAATCCAACAGTAACCAACTTTGTTAAAAAGTATTATCCTTTTGCCAAGCAAACACAGGATAAGGTAGGCATTTCAGCAGTGGCCATCCTGGCACAAGCTGCTGTAGAATCAGCCTGGGGAAAGTCTGCACCTGGAAACATGTTTTTCGGGGTAAAGGATACGGATGGTGTCAATGGGAATGAGCAGCTACTTCAAACAGTAGAATATCTGGCTACCAGCAAAGCTAAATTCCCTGTTACCATTTCGGTTACATGGGATAAGACAAAGAAGCTGTATAAGTACATCGTAAAAGATTACTTCAGAAAGTACAAAACACCTGAAGAATGTTTTACAGATCATGCTCAGTTCTTTTTTAAAAATAGCAGGTACGCCAAAGCTTTGAAGGTCAAAGAAGATCCTTTTCTTTTTATTGATGCTATTGCCAAAGCTGGCTATGCTACAGCGCCGGATTATGCTAAGATTCTGAGGAATGTAGCATTGATGATCATTTCAGCTATTAGAGAGCTGAAAGTTTAGGTTTAAGGTTATAAGTGGTTTTACACTAAAAAGCCGTTGGGTATTACCTAACGGCTTTTTTTGTATATTTCTAAAAGTACATACTATTTTCTAACTACACTTTATAAAAATATGGGATTAGATTTAACTCTTTTGAATAATAATAAAATTAAAGAAACACTAGAAAAACTAACAGCAAAGGCTAAAAAATATGATGTGCTTGCAAAGCAGAAGTCATATGCGTTAAGTGTACTATCAACCTTAGAGAGCTTATATCCTGAAGGTAGCTGGCCAGTTACAGGCATGAGGGATATTATTTATTCAAACATAATCTTTGGTCTGAATATTCCTGTAGAGAATGGAGCTATCGTGATTACAGATCAAAATGATCTTGTTTCAAATATTTTAGAAGCATTAGGCAAACTAATTGAAATGCACTTGGAATTTCTAAAAATCAGAAAAGTTCAGCAGAATATCCTTAAAGCTTCACTTGAAAAACCACGAATCTGTATGTATGAAGGATGCTTAAATTTGACTAACCAAGGCTGTCATATAATAGCAGAGTCTCTTTTACTAAAAATGTTTGCTCCTGATAGGCAAGTTTGGACTACTATGCCCGATTTTTTTAGTAATAATGGTAGGAGGTTAAAATTTTACAAGAAAGGTATTGCAAAGCAATTGACATTTCATGGTTATTGTTATGATCATGACACTCCTCTCTTTAGAGAGATTGAAGGAACAAATTTATTTAATCCTCATGAGTATCGTCACTTGATTTTACAAACTTATCGAACATTCTGTTATCAGCTAAGATTGAAAGAAATAGTATTAGACACTTATCAAAATTATTTACAAGAGCCTACTCTACAACAAAATCTCACTTTTCAAGAAGGTTATGAAGGAAAAAAGGCTAAAATGGCCGGGGAAGTTCGTGCTTTATGTATGCTAAACACCTATAAGGTATTATTAGATAATCATGTAAAAGATCGAACATTAAAAGATTTTGAATTTAAGGTTTATACGTTTCCTAAGATACCCTTTTGTTCTTATTTTATTCATTTTATTCCTACTATTCTGGATGTTACTTACGATGCTGATCACTTATTCAATCTATATCAACATTACACAGAGACGCAACTGATAGAAGAAACCATCAATCATCTTAAAATAAAGAATCCTACTCAAGACATAAAAAACCTTTTATTGAAACATACAGCTACTTGCAATTTGGTATCTGATAGAGCAAATTCATACTTTATCGTTGGATATCATAAAAGCAGTATTACAATCAGAGATTTTTGCATAAAGCTGGATAAGTTAGATACAAATACCCTTCTCAAAGAGATAAGTGACTTGCTACTTAAATATGTGGAAAGCTGGATGTGTTCCCCTGCTTTTTATAGAGAACACATCCAGCCAAATGAAGCTGAAATACTTCGAATCAGAGAATACTTTGGAAATAATCCTAGTGAGAGAGATTACGGAACAATTAGCTTTAATCTTTTTGAGAATATTTAGTAATAACATCTAGTCCTTATTTGTCCTTTCCCCTCTGAATTCCATCCATGATTTTCGTATCATGGAAACTATGGAACAAACCAGCCAGGCGTGGGCTGAAATCACTATCAAAGAATGGATACAAAGTCTGAAAACCAAACGCATTGGTAGCAGCTTCAGGCTTATGCAAAGTTTTCACAACCATGTTTCTACAGCTGCCGGTGGAGATCTGCACAAAATAGAATTTGCCTATCTGCTTTATGGGATGTTTGTAGATATGGGTGTAGGAAAAGGCACTGGCATTGAAGGCGTACGCGAAAATGCTACAGAACGCCGGTTAGTAGGTCGAATGCGTGGAAACGCCAGAAAGCCCAAAAAATGGACTGGCAAAGTACTTACACGCGAAACATTCCGTCTGATGGAAATATTTGCTAAAAAATATGGTGACCGTGCTATTAAAACAATCTCTGACAATATTCCTGAAACCGTCTAATGGCAACTACTTCTGAAGAACGTAAAATTAAAATTGTGGCTGATGCCCAGCAGGCAGGTGCAACGATTAAACAACTTGAACAAGGTACTAAAGCCCTATGGTCACAACTTAGAAACCTAACACCAGGAACTGATGAATTCATCAAAAAATCAAAAGAATTTGATGAAGTAAAGGGAAGATTAACAAGCCTGAAGGATGAAGTCAATGGAGTTAAGAAAGGTTTCTTTGATCTGGGTGGCGCTTCCAATCTGGTTAAAACAGCTTTGGGTGGCGCTTTTGCTGTTACAGGTATTGTTGAACTGGCTGGCCAGCTTATTGACTTTGGTAGAAAAGCTTATGAATTAGCCAAAACCTATTCAGATTCTTTTGCTGATATCCGGAAATCTACAGGAATGACAGCTGATGAAGTCCAGGCATTGAATGATCGCATTGGAGATCTGGACACTCGTACTTCCCAGTTGGACCTATTGGAAATTGCCAAAGTGGGTGGTCAGATAGGAATTGCTACTAATCAGATGGATGGCTTTATAGAAAGTACAGATAAGGCTGTAGTTGCTTTGGGTGATGAATTCAGTGGTGGTGCTGAAGAAGTTGCTGGCAAAATGGGAACACTTGCATCTTTGTTTAAGCAAACTAAAGATCTGAATGCAGGTGATGCCATCAATCAGATTGGATCAGCTTTAAATGAACTAGGTGCAACCGGATCAGCTACAGCTCCTGTAGTAGCAGACTTCACAGCACGTATTGGCCAGCTTGGTAATCTTGCACCTGAGATCAGCCAGACAATGGGTTTAGGTGCTGCCTTTCAGGAATTAGGATTAAGTGCTGAAATTTCAGCTGGTGGTTTAACAAACATTCTTTTAACTGCCTCAAAGTCTACAGATACATTTGCTCAACATCTGGGTATGACAAATGAGAAGTTTAAGGAAATGATCAATACAGATCCTAATGAGGTTGTCCTTAAACTAGCTGAAAGCTTTAAAGGAGTGCCGGCTGATCAACTGGCCAAACGTCTTGCTGCACTGGGTATCAATTCTCAGGAAGCTACCAAAGTAATGAGCTTGTTATCTAACCAAACTGATAAGGTTAGAGAAAAACAACAACTGGCTAATAAAGCAATGCAGGAAGGTACTAGCCTTACAAATGAATTCAATGTAAAGAATAATACCGATGCAGCTATAGCAGAGAAAAGAGCAAAAGCTTGGGAGAAATTACAATTGCAGTTTGGTCAGGGTATAGCACCTGCAATCAGTTTAGTTCAGGAGTTGCTTATAGGTCTGTTTGGAGTATTGGAAGATGTATTTTCAACATTAGAACCTTACTTTACAGATTTCTTTAATGTACTGGGCGAATTAGCCAGAAGCTTAGGTATAACAGCTGATAAGGGTTCTTTCCTGGCTGGAGTATTTGAGGCCATAAAGATCATATTAAATATAAGCCTTATTCCTTTAAAGGCTGTATTGTCAGTTATTACTGCATTAGTGGGTGGTTTCAATTATGCCTATCAAAGTTCATCTTTATTCAGAGGTGCAATAGATTCAATGTTAGTTCCTGTAAAAGCCTTATGGGAGGGTATAAAACAGGTAATCAGTTGGATTAGTAAACTATCTGAAATGGCAGGTAAGGAAATAAAAGTTAAGACTTCTGTAGAAACCGACAAAAAGAATACAAATAACAATACCAATCAAAATAATACTACCGCTATACAAACTACAACTTTAAATACACTGGACTCTGAAGCAGAAGCTGATAAGAAAGCTGCCGAAAAAGAAGCTAAAAAACAGGAACAAGCCAAAAAGAATGCAGAAAAGAAACAAAAAGATGAAGAAGATCATCAGAAAAAAATGCAGAAGCTTCGTGATGATTATGATCAAAAATCATTAAAAGCAGATCAGGATTTAGAAGCTTTGCGTGAAGCTATTTCAGAAAAAGGAACGGATGCCAGGCTTTTGAAGATGATTACTTCTCATAATAAACAAATGGCTGAAATTGAGAGAAACAAAGAAGCTGTTTTAAAAAATGAGGCGATAACAGAACAACAAAAGATTGATCTGATAAATAAATACAATGCGGAAAAAGATATTCTTCAGCGAAAATTCGATGAAGACAAGGCAGCTTATCAGGAAGAACAAAGACAAAAACAACTGGAAGCCGAAAATGAAAGACTAGCAGCACAAGACGAAGAAGAACTGGCCAGGCTGGAAGCACAGGATGAAGCTGATCAGTTGAGAATTGAAGGAAAACTTCAGGAAGCAATTGATGCAGAGATGCAAAAGCAAGATGCTATTTATGAGATAAAAAAAGCAGCAGCTGAAAGGGAGCTGGCTTTTCTTCAGCAGTCTGATACAGCAACCGCTGCACAGATCCAGGCTGCACAGAATAAATTACTGGCACTTGAAGTTGAACATGGAAAGCAGAAAGTAGAAAATGCTAAGAAGACAGAAGAACTGAAAAGAGTTGCTTTACAACAAGGTTTAGGGTTTGCTTCAGATGCATTAGATATCGGAATTCAATTATTGAGTAAAGATGAAGAAGCCAGAAAGAAGAATGCAGGTGTAATTAAAGCATTTTCTGTTGGGAAAATAATTACTGATCTGGCAACAGAGATTTCCGGCTATATGGCACATCCTGGATCAATTGCATCTTTGGGTGTTGTAGGTACCATAAAGGCAGTACTGGCAACTGTCAGAGCTGGTTTAGCTGTACGTAATGTATTAGCCCAAAAATTTGCAGATGGTGGTAATACCATGTCTTCTCTTGTAATGGGACAACTCTATAAACAGAATTCTATTCCCATGGTAGAAGTGGATGGTGTTTGGCAAAGGGCTAATAATGTGGGAACTTTTGCAAAAGGTGGGCATATACCTAATACATCTTTGGGTGTGATTGGGGAAAAAGGTGCTGAATGGGTTGCGCCTAACTGGATGCTGAAAAGTCCGAAATATGCTAACATCATTGGATATCTGGAAGCAGCCAGGGCGAGAAGATTTGAAACAGGTAGCTTTACAAATCCTGGTGTTTCTTTAAATACTGCTTTGGCTGATAATTCGGCTGCCACTTCACAAATGCAGGTACAGGAAAAAATGCTGGCAGAAATGTCAAGTATAAAAGAAAGGTTAATGGCTTATCAGATGGAAGTTTCGAAGTGGCAAAGGGAAATATATGTAAGTAATAATATAGTAGAAACCAGAAAAGCATTAACCTTATTGAATCAAATTGAATCAGATAGTACAATCTCCTAGATTATTCTAGGAGATTTTGCTTTAAAACGATCATTGGTAATCAGATTTAAGGATTTAAGATATACCCAGAAACTATCCCAATCTCTGTGACCAGTTTGTTCTTTTAAGGCTTCTACGTCAACACCTGCCAGAAAATGCATAACAATTCCTGTATGTTTGATAGAATAAAATGTCAGATCCGGATCTTCATCTAACTTTAACGCATGTAGAGCAGCTCTAAATTTCATGTAATAGGTTTCCTTACCACGTGGTTCTTTTCCTGGCTTGCCATCTCTGCCAAAGATGTAATAGCTTTGTGGATATTTCTGTAAATCCATATCCTGAATAACATTCAATAAATGAGGACTGATATCTACACGTCTTTCATAGTTATTTTTGCTATGTTCAGCAGCAACCGTAATCTTCTCCTGGCGCAAATCTATATCCCCAATCTTTAACAAACGAAGTTCAAATTTAGGTCTGGCGAATGTGTAGAACATAAACACCACAAACCGATACAATTCCTTATCATTCTTTTTTAAGTAGGTAAGAATTGATTTGAATTGTTCTTCTGTGAAAGCCTTATTTTTTCGACTTAAATTCTTTTTCCCTGTTCTACGTCTCTGTTTTATAATTTTTGGACATGGGTTTTCTGCAATTATCCTTTCACGAACCAAAAGAGAGAATAACCCTTTGAATAATGTTTTGATATGATCTTTTGCCAGATATTCTGTTTCTAAGGTGATGTATTGATAAAATCCCAGAATATCATTTTCATTCACCTTATTGATAGGCTTCTCTTTTAGCTCAGGAGGAGCATACTGATAAAATAAATCTCTCACATTCCGATATCTGGCGTGGCTGCCTATTCTCAGTTCTGCTTTCTTAAAGTCTAAAGCCCAATCTAAAGCCTGTTGTAAGGATAAAAACGTGTAGATAGACTGAGGTTTTTCATCTTCTGGCTTTGGAATGGGGTTACCATTAAGGCAGAATCCACGTGCCAAAAGATTGTTTATGGTTGCTACACGTGCTTTACCATATTCCAGTCTTTCTTTCTCTGTTTTTAAGGCATTTGGAAGGTAATCATGCTGGCGAATAAGCTTTTGAGAAGCTTCATCCCACACTTTGTATTCAATGTACCAGCGCTTTGACAGGTCGCCAGATCTATTCTTTAATACAGCTGGGGAAAATTTTGAAACAAGTTTTTTTTCTCTTGACATTGATAGCTTTAAGTGAGCGGCCACTTTTTCACTATCTCCATCAAGAGCAGTTTCAGGATTGATTATAAATGGTTGTAGCAGCCCGGGAGCTGCTACAGATTTTTCTTTAATATTGCCGTCAGATTTAAAATCTGAAAGGTTTTGTGCCGAAGACGAGAGTCGAACTCGTACAAGGTTACCCTCGCACGCCCCTGAAACGTGTGCGTCTACCAATTCCGCCACTTCGGCTCAAGTGGAGTGCAAAAGTAAATAAAAAATTATATTAGCAAAATTAACCCATCAATCTTTTTTGATTTATTTGATTCCTTCCCTCGAAATTATATTCATACTACAGAAAATAGTGTTTTGAGACAGTAAAATACAACATCTTTAGTAGCTTTACCTGTCTTTGTTTACATTCATACTTTTACCTATGATTTTTTTATCTCTATCTTTTCTAAATGACTGAGCGAATTATTACTATTCAGGCTTCCGAAATAAAAATTGAATATCTTGTAGCCGGGCAGGCTGCACACATTGCAGTATATCATACCGAATTACAAAATGCCCTTCAGGATGGGTATAGGATTAACAAAGTGCTTCAATACAATCCGGCAATTCCTCTATCTGCTTCTATTGTTACTTTATCATTGAAGAAGAGAAGGTAAACGAATCAGGTAAATATGTCGTTATAAGCTGATAATGCAGAATGTAAATTGAACTACCTTTGTGATTGTGTAACAATAGCAATTTAAGTTTTAATAATTACTAGTATGTCTGATTCATCATCATTAGCTGCTATATATGAAAGTTTTCTTCTTCAGGTATATGGAGGAAAACCAACTACTAAAAATGGGGCTTATGCCAGTGTGATGGCTAATCTTATCAATAAAGAAAAAGGCAAACGTGGCCCTGCCAATTCGCCTGATGCCGAAGTCCAACTCGAAAAGGTGAAAGAATATATCCTGTTAGCCTTAGATAAAGTTTTAAAGTGGAAAATGTCTCAGAGCCATCGGGATTCTATTGAAGGATTAAAGAAAAAGACACGTTCGGCTCGCTCTTCTTCCGATTTACTGGAGGTATGTGAATTTGCCTACTTACTGATTGATCCCAATGTGTAGACTATAAAGATTGGTCTGGCAGGGATCTGATAATACAATATATTTTTCAGGTAACTACTTCCTGATCTGATATAACTCCTTATAGATACCGGAGCAGATCTTTAAATTTCATTTTGTATTACCCTTTAAATTTCCTCATCTGCAATGAAAACAGAGAAAGAGAAAATGCTCGCTGGAGAGTTATACAATCCACTGGACCAGGAATTAGTCGAAGAGCGTCTTCGAACCAGATTACTTATCAAGGAATTAAACGATAGCCGAGAAGACCAGACAGAAGAAAGAATGCGGATTCTAAAAGAGTTGATTCCTAACGCAGGGCCTGACTTATGGCTACAGCCTCCTTTCTATTGTGATTACGGCAGTTACATGATTGTGGGTGAGAAAGTATTTTTCAATTTTAATTGTGTGGTACTGGATGTAACCTATGTAAAAATAGGGAGTAGAACTATGTTTGGACCTAATGTACAGATCTACACAGCCACCCATCCTATTGATCACAAAGAGCGGTCTTCTGGAGTAGAGTATGCTAAACCTATTACCATTGGAGAAGATGTATGGGTAGGAGGGAGTGCTGTAATTTGTCCAGGCGTCACCATTGGAGACCGGGTAGTCATTGGTGCGGGTAGCGTAGTAACCAAAGATATTCCATCCGATGTATTTGCTGCCGGAAACCCATGTAAAGTGATTCGACCAATAACAGCCAAAGAATAGTTTACCTACTTATCTTTCTGAGCCTCATTTTCCTGTATGGAAGATGAGGCTTTTTTCTGTAGTACTGTAGTGGTTGGTGGCTCATTTTTCCAGCATAGCCTGTTTATGAATGGTATTCTATTGTATCTGGATAACAAGGTTGTATGAGACATTGGTTGCAAAGAGTAAAAATACAAGAGTGTTGCATACTCATTCTATCTGCGTTTTAATTTAATTGCCAGGCCTGCCTGAAGCAAATATCCATTGGCAGCGATAGTACGTATGGCCGTGCGTTCGCCTCCAATAGGAAAGGTAAATAACGTCCAGGGTACTTTTGTATCCTTAGTAAATACCTGAACTTTTCGTCGGAATACATACCCCGCTATCAGGGAAAAATATAGATTTTTATAAAGTTTCCAATCAGCATATAATTGCGCATTCCATTGTTTAAACTGTACAATCTGGCTTTCATTGTATTGAGAGCTTAAGCGACTGGAAGAATTATCGACTTGTATCTGGGTGCCTAATGTCAATCTTTTGGTTACAAGATATTCTATTTTAGGTCTAATCGGGAATAACCCTGACATGCTCCATCTATCATTAATTTTCCAATCAATTTCCAGAAAAGGCATCAATACATTTCCAAAAAATTGTCGGGCATATCCTATTCCAAAACCTATGCTTGTTTTTTCAGAAAGTGTGTGTTTCATTCGGAATGCAGTGCTGAATCGAAAGTCTTCTTCACGAATATCCTTGAAGTCAGAATAAATGCCTGGCGTAAATAACCAGGAGAACGAAAGGTTTGATCGTATTTTTCGTTGCCACGCTACCTGCACAGATAATCCATGTAATGCCTGATGATCATTTATGGTTTTCCCAACCCACATAATGTCATAGGTCGGACCTACAAGAAACTGATTCCGTTGTCCTGCTATAATTGGATAACGCAACTTGATACTACCTTGTTGAATGTATTCATGGGAAGTACTTGTTTGAATAGGTGAAATGGAATAATGTATATCTAACAGTTCAAGTTCCTGGGCTTTAATCAATAAAGGAATACACACAAAAAATAATACCAGAGTTGTTGCTTTCATCGAAATAGAGAAACGTTTTAATCAGACGTAAGAAGACTTATTTAGTAGGTTGTGCAGGAATAATCTTACCATCCATCATCTCAATGATCCGATCCGACTTATTCGCAAAGTCATTGTCGTGAGTTACTGTGATAATGGTTTTACCAAACTCCTTACTGAGCTGCATAAACATATCAAATACAATGGATGTATTCTTGCTATCAAGGTTGCCTGTTGGTTCATCCCCCATTAGTATAGTAGGCTCATTGATCAATGCCCGGGCAATAGCTACCCGTTGTTGCTGTCCTCCGGATATTTGGGAAGCAGGTTTTAACGCCTGATCTGCAACTCCCAGCATCTTCAGTTTTTCGTATGCTTTGTGTTCTATTTCTTCTTCTGAATATTTACCAAGGCGAGAGGCTGGAATCATCACATTTTTGAGGCAGGAAAAATCAGGCAGCAGGTAGTGAAACTGAAATACAAAGCCCAGATGTTCATTCCGAAATGCTGCCAGTGCGTTTTGTGGTTTGCCTGTTACTTTTTCTCCGTTTAACGTTAGCAGACCTTCATAGTCGGTATCCATAGTGGAGAGTATATATAACAAGGTAGATTTGCCACTACCTGATTTTCCGATAATAGATACAAACTCACCTGTATATACCTCAAAACTTACCTGACGAAGTACCTGGAACTTCTCAGGCATATAAAAGTATTTAGAAATGGATTCAGCTTTTAACGCTAAGTGTGTTTGCCCTGATGGCGGAACAGACATATAAGTTGGCTGAGAGTTTTGCATAGAATAGATAGGAATAGGAGAGTAGTGGAAAGTTAGCCGCGGATAATAGATACAGGATCAACTTGTGAGGCTTTACGAGCCGGTATATAACCGGCAAAAAAAGCTGTCCCTATGCCAAATAAAAATCCCTGAACGTAGTATCGGAGATGAAAGGCAATAGGTAAATAGGATACATTGCCCATTCCTATATAAAATTTAGAGGCAGTCAGTGAAATTGCCCAACCCAGAAAGACACCCACACTTCCACCTATAATACCTATGAATAATGCCTGTTGAATAAATATTGCAATGACATGTGTACCCGCAAACCCTGTTGCTTTCAGAATAGCTATCTCTTTAATCTTTTCATAAATAGTCATATTCAGAATATTGTAAATGCCAAACCCCGCTACAATAAGAATGGTGGCTACTACAGAGTTGGCAATGACATCCCGGATCAGACGAGCAGCAATGGATTGTTCGTTAGCACTTTGCCAGTCTTCTGCATCATATCCTGTTAAAGCTTCCAGCTGTTTACCAACGGCAGGAGCACTGGTATAATCCTTTATATTAATATATACATCTGTGATGTAGCTTCTGTCTTTTTGTAACAGTTGCTGTACTACAGCTACATTGGTATAACATCGGGTATTGTCAACAGTTTTTATGGTTGTCTGAAAGATCCCTGTTACCATCAGGCGTTTCACAGCTCCATTGGAGGCTGTAAGGGTGATGTTATCTCCTTTTTTCAGGTTCAGATCATTGGCCATTCCACTACCAATGATAATTCCATCCGGATTGCTACTGAGTTCTTGGACAGTACCAGTAATCATAGTGGAGGTAATGTCAAACATCTTGTCCTGTTCCAATATATTAACCCCCGAAACATTTCCATTCCGTTGTATACTGGTATTAGAGCAGATTACATTGGTAATGACCTGAGGAGAAATAGCTGTAATCTGTTTGTGTTGCTTAAGGGCATGGATAACTGAATTAGGGTTATAGATGCGATTGTCAGCATCAACCAGTTTAGGGTTACTAATCAGATTGATGCTTTGGGTACCCAGATAGTTATATAACATTTTATCGGAGCTTAACTGATTCTCATTATACAGCCGGATGTGTGGTGTTGAGCTAAGAGTTACCTTCTCAAAATAATCATTTGTACCACTAATCAGTGAGTTCATGAAAATGAACATTGAAATGCCAAAGGTTACCCCTAAGGCTGCAACAGCTGTCTGCTTTTTGCGACTGACCAGGTATGTAAAAGCGATTTGGGTATTTATACTGGTTTTCATAGTCAATAGGCTTTTAATACCTGGTCCGTTGGTTGAATACCCTGAATGACTTCGACCCATTCGGTGGAAACAATACCTGTTTGGATAGAAATAGTATCATTGTTGTTTTCAGCCTTTTTGATTACTTTTCCATTAGGACTCAGACAGGCTCTTGGAATGAGCAATGCTTTGTCTTTCTTGTCTACAATGATATTGGCCTGAAGTAAGGTGCCTGCAATAATTGATGCTGGCAGAGTATCAAATAGTGCTTCTACTTTATAGGATTGAAGTTCTTGATTGAAATAGGGATATACTTTTGAGACTTTCCCTGTTAGGGTTTTTCCTTTCTCAGTGTTGAGTTCAATCAGTACAATCTGGTTTTCTTTAACTTTATTGATACTGTTCTCATCAACATTCAAGGTTACGACCATCTGTTGAGGGTCGCCTAGTGTGGCTATAGCCTCCCCCTTACGAACAAGTTCTCCTTCTTTCTTAAAGACTTCATAAACTTTATAGTGGGCAGGTGAAAGCAATCTGGAATAATTGTTGGTCGAACTAACTGTTTGAAATTGACTTTGGCTATTGATTAGTGCTTGCTCAAGATTATTTTTGGTAGCTGCTATAGTGGCTTTAAGTGATTCTACAGAGTGAAGAGATCCCTCATAATTTACCTGTGCTTTGTCCAGTTCTACTCGTGCAACAGAGTTGGTGGCTGCCAGTTTTTGCATGCGATCCAGTTGTAGTTTGTCTAATACCAATTTTTCTTCTGCAGAGTGTAACTGTGCTTCCAACTCCTTTACTACTGGAGAGTTGGTGGACGCATTTTGTCGGGCTATCTGAAGATTATTATGTGCAGCCTGCTCCTGAATGGTATTGTTTTTTTGATCCTGGATAAACAAGAGCTGATTTGTTTCTACCAGATTGCCTTCCTTGACCAGACTTTTTTTCAGATAGCCTTCATTAAAAGCTGTAAGGGTAAAGAAATTTACAGGTTCTACATAACCAGTAGCAAAAACTGCTTCTGTTATAGGTGCGATAGTAGGATTGACCCATTCTTTATTACGTTTGCCAGAACATCCTGATAATCCTATAGATGCAGCAAATAAAACATATGTCAAATAATATGTATAAGCAGATTTTTTCATGTGAATATTCTCAGTGAGAGTTATCTATAAAGCCTTATTTCGGATCTGAACACGATAGTATTGGACCAGATAGTTAGAAAGGCTCTCCAGGTATTCATTCTGACCCGACAGATAGTCAGAGAAAGTTCGCAGACGGTCATCAAGAGATATAGTGCCTTCTGCCAGCTGTCGGTTGGCATGCTGATCATTCTGGTGATAAAGTTCCAGAATGGTTTCAGACTTCTTTAATGCATCATAGGCATTAGCAAATGATAAACGTAGATTGTCATCCTGAATATCTGCCTGTTTTTGACTGTCTTCGTAATATTTTTCTTTATACTGCCAGTCAATCCGGGATTTCTGGATCTGGTATATTCGGGATGCACCCGCCAGAATGGGAATGCTTAATCGTAGCCCCCAGTATTCCTGGGGCAATGAGTTTGTATTAGTAAACTGCCAGAAGTTGTCACCTGAAATTTGGTTATTCCATTGATATACTACAGAAAGCTTAGGTGCAAAAGATGCCTTGGCTGCTTGCCAGGTCGTTTTTGCCAATAAAACCTGAGAGCGAGCCAACTCAACTTCCGGATGATAGGAACTTTGTATTGTAAGTGGTTCTGGTAAGGAACTGGAAAGTACTTCTGACAAACTCAATGAATCATTTACAGATAATCCCAACAAAGATTTGAGGGTGTTGAGTGCAATTTGTCTGTTCTGTACTGCTATTTGCCAGGTTTTCTGTGCCTTTTCATGATTAATCTGTGCGGAATTTACAGAAACTTCGCTGACTTGTCCCTCTGTAAATTTTTGACTTGCATTAGTCAGAATGGTATCTGCAATTAGGATATTTTGTTCAGACAATCTGGTCACTTCCTCTAACAGTAAATAATTGTAGTATGCACCAGCTGTTTGTTCATATACCTCTCGTATGGTTTTATTTACTGCGAGTCGAGCTACTTCGTGTGAATATTTTGCTGAAGCAATCGCAAACCAGTCTTCTGTGTTTAAAATGTTGAATTGAGCAGTAAAATTGGTATTGTATATATAACGTCTGCCAAAAGTCGCTTCTATAAACGTCCCGGCAGGAGCTTCCTGATTAAATAAATTCGCTGGAATCAATGTGGGCTGAATGCGAATGTTATCTGTAAAGCTTCCATTGGCAGTAATTGTAGGGAAAAGATTTCCATACGACTGTTTCATAGTCTTGTCTGCGATAGCTTGTGAGGATTGAGCAGAAATAATGGAAATATTGTTTTTCTCTGCATACTGCCATACATCATTCAATGAGGAGAATGAGATCTGTTGTGCATGGGCTTGTGCGCCCATACACCAGCAGAATGCACTTAGACATAAGATTCGAATTGACATACCTGAAAAGCTTAGTTGGTAGATGTAACCCGTTTCCAATCCTTAGAACGGCTCATGAAACCTGCTTTTGCTGTAATTTGTAAGGTATTATCATCCGGCATTACAATTGTTGCCGGAAATTCAGTATTGCGTGCAGGGGCATAAACTTTCCCTTTCCATTGATTGGATGAGTAGCTTAGATTTTTCAGTACTACATCTCCAGGTCGGACTTTGCCATCCTGTGTTTTTAACCAGATTAGTTTTCCAAAATATTGGTTGTCTTGTTTGTAGACTTCCATTTTTCGGTCTCCATCCTGATTTTGATAGATGCCAATGATAGCATCACCGTTTGCTGTTTGGGCTGAAGCTGTGTAAGACAAAACTGTGCATAGTGATAAAAAAAGAAAAGAAAAGAAGCGTATTGCTTTCATATGTTTTGATTTTGATTACACTTCAAAAGTAAAGGAAGAGTTACCCTTATTGGGGAATAGATAAGTAAAGCAGGCAAAATGAATTATCAAACGGGCAGAAGAAAAATGAACTCTTTTGGGAAGAGGAGTATTAGTATTATCCTTACAAGACCATTAACAGTAAATGTCTCTAGTAATTAGGTACAGTTATTCCTTTATTTACAGAACTTGAAAGCCTGAGAATGACCTAAATAAATAAGAATGAGTAATTACCCATTTACCCTACTAGTAGGGAGTGCCTCAATGTTCTGTTTTACTGACCGAACATAGTGGAATAGAGCCAGCTTATGAGTGTTCAAGCCAATGCAGGAAATCAGAAGCTTTGGCCTTACTTATCACAATAGGTTCCGGAGTTGGAATGTGAAGTTTAACAGTAAGCTTACGGGCAAAGTAATGTTCTGCATTTGCAATTGCATTGCGGTTTATGATAAATTGTCGGTTGGCTCGATAGAATACCTGTGGATCTACTATTGATTCCAGTTCATCCAGTGTATAGTTGATAACATGTTGCTGATTACGTTGTGTAAGAACATGTACAATACCATTGGTATAATGAAAAAAGGCGATCTCTTCTGTTTTTAAAGGAATGATTTTCTCCTTGAAGTGGACCAGAAGAGAGGTTTTGTAAGGTTTCTTGAGTTGAGAAAATAATGCCTCTAGCTTAGCTTCATATTCTTTATTCCCACTATAAATCTGTTTTAGGCTTTCGTACTTGTCAAGGCTTTTCCCAAGTTTTATTTTGTCGATAGGCTTAAGCAGATAATCGATGCTATTGGTTTCAAATGCACGTATGGCATATTCATCAAACGCTGTACAAAAAATGATAGGAGAATGTATTCGGACAGTTTTAAAAATATCGAAACAAAGGCCGTCTGCGAGCTGTATATCAGAAAAGATTAGATCCGGGACAGAATTGTTATTTAGCCATTGGATGGCTTCTTCTACTGACTGAAGAATAGCTGTTATATGGCAGCCAGGCTGTAATTCCTCCAGAAGTTTCTGAAGTTCACGTGCTGCCTTTATTTCATCTTCAATAATCAGTATGGTTAGCATTTGGCGATGGGTGCTGTTAAACAGGGTAAGACAGGGATTTTAATACTAAATTGGTTGGGTGCCCGTATAATTTCAATAGACTGATTGGCTAACAGTTTATAGCGGTCGCTGATATTCTGAAGACCTATACCAGTACTTTCTTCTACAGATAACTTAGGCTGAAGGTTGTTCTCTACAACAAGCTTATCTTCTCCTTCATTGTAGATTCGGATTTGTAAAGGATGAGATAAAGAAACAATATTATGTTTTATGGCATTCTCAAGCAGTATCTGTAATGATAGTGGAGGAATGCATTTTTCCTTTACATAGTCTGAAATCGTAATTTCCAGCTGCAACGCATCTTCAAATCGTTCTTTGAGTATATAGCTGTAAGATTGCAAAAAACTTAGCTCATCCTGAATAGTAGCCAGATTGTTTTCATTATAATTCAATAAATACCTGTACACATATGATAGCTGAAGTACATATTCTTTTACGGGGTTTTCACTGGCTATTGTTTTAAGTGTGTTAAGCGAGTTAAACAAAAAATGCGGACTGATCTGTTGTTGCAAAGAATGTAGGCGGGCCTGCAGGTTTTCTTGCTTTAATTGTTCATTTTCTATTCTGGCTTTTTGTGTTTCTAACAATAGATTCAAATAGTATACAACAAAATAAATAAATCCACCTACTACAGCCCCTCTGAACATAATCATAAATAAGCGCTGATAAAAGTTTAATCCCTTCAAGACAGGAATGAGTACATAGGCAGGAAAATACAGTTCAGAGAGAAAATGATAAAGCACTGAGTATCCTATACAGACCAGAAGTCCTAAGAATCCTCTGAACAAAGAGTTTTGTATTGAGCCACGCTGAATACAAAACTGTAAGATTACCCAGCAGAACATACAATAAACAAAGTTGTAAAAAAAACTCCATACAACATTGTTATAATTATCCAGATCAATGCGTATAATACGAGGTACCGAGGTTAAGGCAGCAATGAAGATAGAAAGGATGACGCCTGTTTGCAGGTGGTAATTTTTCATGGCGATAAAACTAAAGATTTTGCTGTAGCTTTACTTTTTTATAACAGTGAAACAGGCAATTTTTACATCGAACTGACCAAAATAATATTTTCGGCATTGATTACTATACAACTGTAATACCTAAAACATTCCTTTATATGAAACGCCGCACCTTTACTCAGCTACTTACTTTCCTCATTGCAGGTACCACTGCAACTTCCTGGTCCAGATCCTTAGCAGATAAGAAACTCACAGTAATTATTGATGCAGATACAGCCAATGAGATTGACGATTTGTATGCGATTGTAAGGGCATTACTGGAACCACGTTTTCAAGTCAAAGGATTATGTTCTGCTCAGTGGCATAATCAGTTGTCTCCTCCTAATACAGTACAGGAAAGTCAGAAATTAAATGAAGACTTGCTTCGATTAATGAATCGTATAGATATTCCGGCACCACTGGGATCAGAAATGATTATGGGGCAACCTTGGGGAGAATACGAAGGGCGAAATTCTCCGGCAACTCAATTGATGATACATACTGCCCGGCGAGTGCCTGCAAATGAAAAACTGATAATTATTAGTCTGGGTGCCGCTACCAATGTGGCATCCGCATTGAAATTAGCTCCGGATATTATGTCCAAAGTAATCTGTTACAATTTGGGAGGGCATTATGATGCTACGAAGAAGATCTGGAACAAAGACGAGTTTAATGTTCGGAATGATTTGAATGCTATTAACTTTTTGTTCAATACAGAAGGAGTTGACTTGCATCTGATGCCAATTAATATTCTGTATGATTTTAAGTTTACACTAGAGGAAATCTCAAAACGGCTTTCCGGAAAGGGTGGTGTATGGGATTACCTGGTGACCCGCTGGCTAAGCAATGCTCCCGGAGACAAAGAACGTATTTTCTGGGATCTGGCATTAATGATAGCAGTAGCCCGCCCTGACTTGGCCAAAGAAGAAAAGCGATTAACACCACCTGAAAACACACAACGGGAAGTATCTGTCTATACCCAGATAGATGTAAAAGGAATGATAAACGATTGGTGGAAGATAACTGGAAAATAATAAAAGAGGTAAGTGTTGCGACTGGGTAGAAGGTATAGCCGCAACACTATATATAATTATGCTCCCTTTACAAACCGGATTAATTCCCGAACCTGATTTAGGAACTGTGCATCCTCTGAAAGTTTGGCAATTTCCTGTTCCGAACGACGTGCTAGTTGTTCATGCTCGCGGGCATTCTGTTGTTTGATACGATCAGTCTCTTTATCAAGTTCAGAGAGCTTGTTTGTCAGATAAGCAAGTTCTTCCTGTTGCTTGCTGGCCCAGGATTCTCTGTATGAAAGATTTAACATTTCCTCCAATACAGTTATTTTGCTGGCTACTTCGTTTAATTTGGCACTAAGCTCATATACATCGTCTCTCGGATAGCGTATTTCATGGCGGATAGATTGCAGGCGATGTACCACATAATCATATAAACGAGACAGTGGTCGCACAAAAGTAAGTCCTAGCGCTGCCAGTGAGGCCATGTAACCTACTACCGTGACACCATAATAGGCTAGTAAATAAAGAACTAACGCAGATATAATATGAAGAAAGATGGCAGCCCATAAAAAGCGTTTGGAGAGACGCTGAGCATAACTTATGTCTGCTGCCTTTACCTCAATACCTTTATCAGAAGATGTCTGAGCATCCACCAATACTTCTTTAGCGGCAAAGTGCATATTCCAGGGAATGGTTGTAATACCTGTAAGCCACCAGAAGGCTACAATGCCAATTACCCAATCAACCAGCGTTCCGGCCTGAATCTGGAGATATTTAAGAACTGCAAAAACAATCAACACAAGAATAGTAACAGCAAAGAGATAGGCTGCACCAAAAGAATTATTTCGCATAGACTTTAATAGATAATGAATAAAGGGTTAGTCGGTTGAAAGATAATATCTTAGATTAATATGTATATGTTCAAAAGGAAAACATTTCCGGTAAAAGAAAAACCCTGGTAAAGGTTATTTACCAGGGTTTGGGATAGTACTTCTTTGTAAGAATATCTATATATGTTATTTTTTGCGTTTTGCCTGAAGGTTTTTATCCAGTAAATCCAGAAATTCTTCTGTGTATAGATAGTGTTCGCCATGATTTACTTTATTGCCAAAAACAGAGATGGCAAGATCTTTCGTCATTTTGCCACTTTCTATGGTTTCTACACATACGTCTTCCAGTGCAGTACAGAAGTCGATCAGAGCCTGGTTACCATCCAGTTTACCACGGAATGCCAGACCACGAGTCCATGCAAAGATAGACGCTACTGGGTTTGTAGAAGTTGGATTACCTTTCTGATGTTCACGATAGTGACGGGTTACCGTTCCGTGAGCAGCTTCTGCTTCCATAATCTTTCCATCAGGAGTGATCAGTACAGATGTCATCATACCCAGAGATCCGAAACCTTGTGCTACTGAGTCAGACTGTACGTCGCCATCATAGTTTTTACAAGCCCATACAAACTTGCCATTCCACTTCAGTGCAGACGCTACCATGTCATCGATCAGACGGTGTTCGTATACGATACCTGCTGCTTTGAATTTGTCAGCAAATTCAGCATCGAAGATCTCCTGGAAGATATCTTTGAAACGACCATCATATTTTTTCAGGATGGTATTTTTAGTAGATAAATATACTGGCCATCCTTTTTGTAAGCCCATGTTAAAGCAGGAACGAGCAAAGCCACGGATTGATTCATCTGTGTTGTACATTGCCAGCGCTACCCCATTGCCTTTGAAGTCATACACAGTATGTTCAATCACTTTACCATCTTCACCTTCAAACTTAATAGTCAGTTTCCCTTTTCCTGGAACCACAAAGTCAGTAGCACGGTATTGATCGCCAAATGCGTGACGACCCACTACAATAGGAGAATCCCAGTTAGTAACCAGACGAGGCACATTGGTACAAACGATTGGCTCACGGAAAACAGTACCATCCAGAATGTTACGGATCGTACCGTTTGGAGACTTCCACATTTGTTTCAGGTTGAATTCTTGTACACGAGCTTCGTCAGGGGTAATGGTAGCACACTTAATACCTACTCCATATTTCTTAATAGCTTCAGCAGCGTCAACAGTAACCTGGTCATTTGTCTCATCGCGATATTCAACGCCCAAGTCATAGTATTTAATATCTACATCCAGATAAGGAAGAATAAGTTTGTCTTTGATGAATTTCCAGATAATACGGGTCATTTCGTCGCCGTCCAGTTCAACGACGGGGTTGGCTACTTTAATTTTTTCCATTGTCAAAATAGTATGTGTAGAATGAATAAAACCGGCAATGCCGTCATAGCTTGCCATATGTACGGATAGTGTCACAAAGGTAAAAACATCATAGTAAATTCAAAGACACGTATTTGAAAAGAAATACATATAAATGAGAGAAATCAGGTTCTTTAAAGAAGGGTTTTGGTTACTAATTAGGATAGGTTGTATATAAATAGGGGTAGGAACTAGCGTTATCTTTCGGAGTTTTGTTATTTGCATTAATGGAGAGAAGTATCTTGACTGCTTTTGATGTTTTATGCTCAAGCATATATTTTTATATAAATAATTGAGTGTACACCTATTTACCGCTTAGTTAATAGTTGTACTTGTGTAGACTCTACACAAGAGGCTTGCTAAATACATCTGTTACTATTGGGTTATCGTAGTTTTGCTGGAAATAGAAAATTTTACGTGACAAAGAGCTATAATCATAACATATTGCATTTCTTCTGGGGAATATGTGTGCTGTTATTTCCTGTCAGAAGTGTGTTTGCCAATGCATATCCGCAGGCAACAAAAGGTGTATTAGATTTAAGCAAGTGGGACTGGCAAGAGGATGGTATTACTGATTTGAGTGGAGAATGGGAGTGGTATTGGAATGGGCTCTATACTCCTGAGACTTTTTATACACGTATTCCTCCTATAACTTCGTATATATCTGTCCCCGGTGTCTGGAATTCAAATGTGGCTGGTAGTGAATGGAAAAAAGGACATGGATACTGCACATATCGGCTCAAAATTATCCTGCCTGCTAAAAAACAACTATTGGCCATAAAAGTACTCACTGCTTCTACTGCCATGGAAATGTATGTGGATGGGCATAAAGTAGGAGAGGAGGGTCAAGTGGGACGTTCTTTTGCTGAGATGGCTCCTGAATTTTCTCCATTTGAAGCGACCTTTATGCCAACAGGTGATACATTGGAAATTCTGGTTCCTGTGTCGAACTTTCATTATCGAAAGGGAGGACTCTGGAATGTAATCAAGCTGGGGCCGGCAAAGGATATTCAACATTTACGCGTACAAAATCTGACTTTGGATTACTTCGTGGTTGGGAGTTTTCTGTTAATTGGACTATATCATTTGTTTCTCTATATATTTTTACGTCGTAATCCTTCTCCCCTTTATTTCTTTATTTTATGCAATCTTCTATCTATACGTATACTCACAACAGGAGAATATGGAATTAATGTCTGGGCTGACATAAGTTGGAATACTCTTATCCATTTTGAGTTTTTGTCGCTGTATCTCTCTCCTTTGGTCTTTGTTTTATATTCCCGTTATCTGTTTCCCAAAGAGATTTCAAGGATGGTTACCCGATGGGTAGTTTTGATTGGTTTTGTTTTTGCCGGATTAACCCTTTTGTTTCCACCAGATATATTTAGTTATGGAGTTCGACCTTTCCAGGTATATATTTTTCTCATTGCTGTATATGGTGCTACTGTCTATTTTAAAGCCTGGAAAAACCAGCGGGTAGGAAGCACATATTTCCTGTTTGGCTTTGTTATATTGTTTCTGATGATAGTGAATGATGTATTGTATACTAGCTTTATTATACAAACGGGACATTTTTTCTATATCGGATTAGTAGTATTTGTATTCTCCCAGGCATTGGCACTATCCCGTCAATATTCTATTGCCTTCTCTGATCTGGAACACGCTAATGTTCAGCTTGAAACAGGCAATCTACAGTTAAAGGAGAAAAATAAAATGGTAGAATCAACCAACGAACAGTTGCAGAAGTTAAATGCTGAAATGGATGGGGTGGTTTACAGAGTTTCGCATGACTTACGTTCTCCTATTGCTTCTGTGCTGGGTTTGATTGATTTGATGCGGAAAGACAAGAGCACAGAGGAAAACCAATTGCCACACTATATAGATCTTCAGGAGAAGACATTACGACGAATGGATTTACTGATTCAGGATATTATTGATTACGCACGAAATAATAATACGGACCTACAACTGGAAGAAGTTAATTTCCTAAAACTGATTGAGGATATACTAACCGATCTCAGTCATCTGGAAGAAGCGATAAAAATTGAAAAAATAATAGAAGTTAATCAGACGGGTGTATTTTGCAGCGATACGAAACGGCTGAATATGATCTTTAGCAATCTTATCTCAAATGCGATTCGTTACCATAAATTGAATCAATCCGCTCCCTTTATTAAGATTAGAGGAAATATAACTTCTGAAAAGGCTATAATAGAAATAATAGATAATGGACAGGGTATTAGTTCCGAGCATTTAGAGAAGATATTTGACCGATTCTATCGGGCTAATCATGCTACTAAAGGATCTGGTTTAGGATTATATATTGTCAAAGAAGCTGTTGAGAAGTTGAATGGTGTTATAGCTATAGAGTCTGAAATTAATCAGGGAACAACTTTCAAAATTACTTTACCAAACTTATCCGAAAAAAGATAAGACGAAGGCCCCTAAATAGCCATTAGCAGGTTTTATACTAGTGATAGCCTTCGTCAGGTACTTTATCGGCTTCCAAAAATGGCACTTCCTACCCGGATTAATGTGCTTCCTTCTTCTATCGCGATTTCATAGTCTCCACTCATACCCATGGAAAGTTCCTGCATTCGGACATTTGCTGGCAGAGATGTATTTTTTAATTTCTCAAAAAACTGCTTTAGACTACGAAATTCCTGACGTATCTGATTTTGATCTTCTGTAAATGTTGCCATTCCCATCAAACCTACAATTTGTGTGTGTTTGAGACTTTCAATAGATCCAGATGAGATCAGCTCTTCGGCTTCCTCAAAGGAAAGCCCGAATTTCGTTTCTTCCTGTGCTATAAATAGTTGCAACAAGCAGTTAATTGTACGATTGTTTTTGGCAGCTTGCTTATCTATTTCTTCCAGAAGCTTCAGACTATCCACAGAATGTATGAGTGCTACAAATGGTGCAATATATTTGACCTTATTGGTTTGAAGATGTCCAATCAGGTGCCATTGAATATCAGAAGGTAAAAGAGGTTGTTTCTCCTGCATTTCCTGCACTCTGTTTTCGCCAAATTGTTTGCAGCCTGCATCATATGCTTCTTTTAGCATCTCAACAGGTTTGGTCTTGGTCACTGCGATCAGTTGACAGTGAGTGTGCTGGAGTTGTTTCTCAATAGCTGCGATATTTTCGTGAATAGACATAACTAAAGAAATGATTTAAAAACAAGTAAATAGATTGTCCGCTGATTGTATCGGATGTATGTCAGGTATAGATATTTAGTTAGTGAACAGGCGTTTACTAGGTGTCTTGTGGCCAGTTTTCTGTCGGATACATTACACTCGTATTGACTTCAGTTGATTTCGGTTTAACTTTGTTCGCCATTCAGAGATGGTTGTGTAGTAGATGTCAGGGGTTGCGCCTGCAAAACTACAAGGTTTTTAGTGAGAAGATATAATTTTTAGTACGCTAGAATTATAATTAGTATTTCAATTAACGGAAAACACACATGGCAATAATCGGGACTTTACTAAAGCGAGGTATTAAACTTCGTAAAATGATTGAACAGGAACGTGTTAGACCTTATGAATTGCAACGGGACGAGCTGGCGGCACTATTGGATAAAGCAAAAAAGACTGCTTTTGGGAAAACATATGGCTTTGAAGAAATTCTACATGAGATTACATATAATCGTGATCCTCATGCCTTCTATAAGAAATATAAGGAAAACGTACCCGTTTTTACATACAATAAGATATTTCAGCAGTGGTGGCATAAAACGCTTCAAGGTAAGAAGAATATATGCTGGCCTGGAAAAATAAAATATTTTGCTCTGAGTTCCGGAACTTCAGAATCCTCCTCCAAACATATTCCGGTTACAAAGGCTATGATTAAGGCCATTCACAAAACCAGTGTCCGTGAAATTCTTTCCCTTGCTGACTATCCGGATCTTCCTGGCAAGTTATTCCAAACGGGTATGCTGGCTCTGGGAGGTAGCACTCACCTTAACTACAATGGAACTTATTTTGAAGGAGATTTGAGTGGTATTAATGCCAGCAGAATACCTTTTTGGTTTCAGCATTTTTACAAACCGGGTTTTGAAATAGCTAGTATTGCAGATTGGAATACAAAGCTGGAGGAAATTGTAGAACAGGCACCTAAATGGAATATTGGTTTTATAGCAGGTGTACCTGCCTGGATACAGATTCTTATGGAGAAGATCATTGATCGATATCAGTTGAAAACTATCCATGATATATGGCCTAATCTTGCTGTTTATACACATGGTGGTGTATCTTTTGAGCCATATCGCAAAGGATTTGAAAAATTGCTGGCACATCCTCTGATCTATATTGAAACATATCTGGCTTCAGAAGGATTCATAGCTTACCAGTTACCAGGGCGTAATTCAATGCGTATGGTGTTAAATAATGGGATGTTCTATGAGTTTGTCCCATTCAATGAACAAAATTTCGGATCGGACGGAGAAATGGTAGAGAATCCGGAAACACTAATGATTGATCAGATAGAGGAGGGCAAGGAATATGCATTGTTACTGTCGACATGTGCAGGGGCATGGCGTTATTTGATTGGCGATGTGATAAAGTTTGTGGACAAGAAAGCTTGTGAAATTGTGATTACTGGTCGGACAAAACATTTTCTGAGTTTGTGTGGAGAGCACCTGTCTGTAGATAATATGAATAAAGCTGTACAACAAGTGGCTGAAGAACAAGGAATAGATATTCGAGAGTTTACAGTGGTAGGTATACCACATGGTACTTTGTTTGCACATCATTGGTTTATAGGAACGGATGACGAAGCCGATCCGCGATTGTTGCGTGAGAAGATAGATGAGAAACTGAAAATACTCAATGATGATTATCGGGTAGAACGTGCTGCTGCACTAAAAGATGTATATGTGGATGTTGTACCTACAGAGGTTTTTTATCAATGGATGGAGCATAAAGGGAAGATCGGTGGTCAAACCAAGTTTCCGCGTGTAATGAAAAGGCAACAGTATGAAGAATGGGAGGCTTTTGTGAAGAATTTTGCCAATAATTGATCTGTTGTTGGTTGTCCGATGAAGAGAGGACAATGGAATTGCTTGTTTGATTTTAAAAGATTTGCGGAATGATTTATGCGTTGTTAACGGGCATGAAATATGGCCTTATTCTGTCTGTAACGTTTAGTTTAGGACCTGTGTTTTTTTCTTTGTTACAGACAGGAATTCAGAAAGGTTTTCGATCCGGAGCGTTAATGGCTGCCGGAATTGCTCTTAGTGATTTGATGTATGCTTTTGTCTGTCAGTTGGGACTTTCTCAATTGGTCAAACAGTTTGAATCCAATATTGCAGCTGTTGGCGGACTTATCGCAATAGGGTTTGGGATTGCTACTTTTATGAAAAAATCCCGTCTCGAAGTAGCAGAGAATGGGACAAATCAACCACAGCGAGTGGGAACATTTCGATTTATTTCCAAAGGATTTTTGCTTAACTCTTTGAATCCTGCAGTAGTTTTATTTTGGATTGGTATGGCTTCTGTAGCCTCTGCCAAGATTGAAAAAAGCCCGGCAGAAGCCTATATATTTCTGGCTGGGATTATTTCCATCCTTTTTTCTTCCGATCTTCTTAAAGTGTTCTTTGCCCGAAGAATTAGTAATTATCTCAGCAGTCACACATTAGACTGGATGAACCGAATTGTAGGACTGTGTCTGACAGGTTTTGGTGTGTGGTTGATTTATTCAGCTCTGACTGGAAGAATTCAATAAGATCCCAATTGAGAAAGGAATGGAACATAATGTTTCACACAAATGAACTCATTCCTTTCTCTTTAGATGTTATGAAATTTTGTTAAGCAATATTCGATAGTCAGGCCAGGCATAACGAAGTGCCAAAGATTGTCCACCACCTGGATTGTCATGTAACACTGCTTCCTGATTGGTGGCTCCCAGCTTTTCATAGAATCTTCTGGCTGGATGATTATCATTCAGAACCCAGAGATAAAATGAATCAGATAAATGTGAGTGTTGCATCCAGAATACAATGTGTTTTAGCAATTGGGAACCAATGCCTTGACCCTGTTTCTGACGTGACACATGGAGGTTGTCTATTAATGTACCCCATACTGAATCTTCATCTCCAAAAGCACACACAAATCCGCTAAGAGAAGCGTTTTCGTCTGCTACAATAACTTTTTGATTGGGTAGAGGTGAGAAAAATCGTTGTTCCCATACATTCTTTCTATTTTTCCACACTTCTGTATCCAAAAAGGAATCACTAAACATGCCTCTATAGGTATTTCTCCAGCTAGTAGCATGGAGTATAGCAATAGACTCAGCATCCTGAAGGGTAGCTTCTCTGTAGTGTTGCATTAGATAGAATAGGCAGGATTACTAATTGAATGCCACCTTGTTGTTGTATTGATCCCGTGAACGTAGGATATGAGGCATATTCTGTAGTGCCCATTTGGCTAGACCATCTATATAGGGGATTAGGCTGCTACCCATCTCTGTTAACTGGTATTCAACCCGTGGCGGAATCTCAGGATAGATCTTGCGAGTTATCAGGCCATCTGCTTCTAATGTACGCAATGTCACAGTAAGCATCTTCTGTGATATGTCAGGAATAGTATGGTGTAAGGCATTGAATCGCAATGTTCCTTTCTCATCTAACATGATCAGAATCAGTACTGACCATTTGTCCCCAAACCGATCCAGTACATGCCGCACGGGACAGTTCATAAGATCTGAAAATTTTTCAAGATTTCTTTCTTCCATAACTCCTTCATTTACAACAATCGTTACCTGGAGGTAAGTGTCTAACTATCAGGTGCCTTCTTGTTTGATGTAACGTACCTATATACCTTTGAGTTACCAAAAGTAAGTTACTGTATTTTGGTGTGCAACTATTTCGAAACAAATTAATAAACATGACAATGAGCAAATTATTAATAACCGGAGCAACTGGACATTTAGGTAAACTGGTTGTAGAATTACTGGCAAAAGAATTACCTCTATCTTCTATCGTTGTATTGGTAAGAGATGCTGAGAAAGCGAAAGAGTTTACAGCTAAAGGTATTGAAGCACGTATTGGAGACTTCAATGATTATGCTTCTCTGGTAACTGCATTCAAAGGGATTGACAAGCTGTATTTTGTATCAAGTAACGATATAGTTAACAGAGAAAAACAACATGAGAATGTAGTAAATGCAGCAAAAGAGGCAGGAGTAGGACATGTAATCTATACCAGCTTTGCTCGTAAAAATGAGACAGAAACTTCTCCTATTACCTTTATTGCCAAGTCACATTTATATACAGAGAAATTGTTAAAGGCGTCAGGAGTATCCTATACTATACTAAAACATGCTTTGTATACAGATATCATTCCTATGTTTATTGGTGACAAAGTATTGGAAACCGGAGTAATATTCCAGCCTGCAGGAGAAGGAAAGTCTTCATTTGTAACAAGAGAGGATTTTGCTGAACTAGCTGTTGCTGTGTTAACGACTTCAGGACACGAAAACAAGGAGTATGAAGCTGTGAATACCGAAGCAGTATCCTTTCAGGATGTAGCAGATATTCTTACAGAGATCACAGGCAAGAAGATCACTTATGTCGCTCCAACTGCAGAAGTATTTACAGCTGAATTGACAAAAGCAGGAGTTCCCGGCGAAGTAGTAGGCTTACTGACAGGGTTTAATCAGGGTATCGCTCAGGGAGAATTTGCTAATACAGATGCCACTCTTGAAAAACTGATAGGTCATAAACCTACTTCTGTAAAAGTATACCTGCAACAGGTATATGCGTCAAACTAATCGATTTGTTATATGAAAACAGCACAAGACAGATACGTCTTGTGCTGTTTCTTTATTAATCAGGCCATTAAGAGATAAAACATATAATCAGTCATTGGCGCATCTGTGAAGCCTAGTTCACGCCCTATCGTAACCAACTGGCCTCTGTGATAGGTGCTGTGATTCATGCAGTGTTGCACGATCTCAAACCCTGATCTGGAAAAATCTCCTACATACGGAATACTAAAGGGATACATCTCATACAAATCTTCTTCTGTCATATTCTCTACAAAAGTACAGAACTCTTCAGACTGATGTAGCAGAGTCTGCATCATGTCCTGAGTAGTACCGTCAAAAGTTGTGTCTCTTGTGTTGCCTAAAGGACTACGTTTCAGATTGCCTAACCACCATTGTTGTGTTTGTAGAATATGCCATACTGTTAAATGTACACTGGGAAAACTGGATGCTACTTCTACTTCCATTAATTGTGCAGGCTTGGCTTGTAGCCAATTGATCAATTGCTTGTTAGCCCATGCATTATAATTTGCATAATCTCTGCTTAAAGAGACAAGAGAAGATTCTGCTAATTCAATAGATGTTTGTAACATGGTCTTGTTGTTTAGTGTATTACAAAGAAACAACAGAGAAGTGACAGCAGTATGTCAGTAGTGTTTTAGAAAAAACGAAATAATTCAGAATAAAGGAAAGGAATAGCTGAAATGGAAATTCGGACTGATTTCTAAGTTCATACAAGGTTAATTTATTTTTGGATGTGGTTTTGTATATTAGTAACCATGAAAAACTATACATACCACTTTCTTATAACTTTTCCATTTTATTTGATTGCCTCAGTTTGTTTAGGGCAGGTACAAACAGACAACTTTCTGAAAAAGCTATTTACTAAAAATACAGATGCTATTTTTCAGCAAGTTATTCAACATTCTCAGGAATATCGGTTGCAGATTATCTATACCCGTATAGATCGGGATAAGCACAATGCTCCCTCCTTTACACACTATAGGTATCAGGTAGATAGCACACTCTATTTTAATCCTGCTTCTACAGTCAAATTGCCTCTTGCTTTGCTATCACTGGAAAAAATAAACCAGTTGAATGTTGTTGGAGTTACAAAAAATACTGCTATGCAGTTTGACAGTGCCTATAGTAATCAGTCCAGAGAATGGAAAGACCCTACTTCTCTTAACGGTTATCCATCTATTGCTCATTTTATAAAAAAGGCCTTTCTGGTAAGTGATAATGATGCCTATAGCCGTATGTATGAATTTGTCGGACAGGAGACCATCAATCGGTCGTTACATGCCAAAGGTTATCCGGATACCCGTATTACGCATCGGTTTGTTCGAATGACACCAGAGGAAAACCGACATACGAATCCGGTTCGTTTTATTACTGAAAAAGGCGAAATGGTTTTTAGCCAGCCTGCTGCTTATAACCGGGATGCTTTTGACTTTCGGCGAGTGGAAAAACTTGGTAAAGGATATTATGATAGCAAAGATAGTCTGGTACAGGAGCCTTTTGACTTTACTATGCGAAATAAGCTACCCTTGCAATCATTGCAGCAGATATTGCAATCTGTTATGTTTCCTACTTCAGTAAAGGCCAGACAGAAGTTCCAATTGACAGAAGAGGATTATTCCTTTGTATATCAATATTTGTCTCAATTTCCGGGCGAGACCAACTATCCCAACTATGATCCTTCACAATATTATGATACGTATGTAAAATTCTTTTTTCAGGATAGCCTGCATCACCAACTACCAGAAGGGGTGAGGGTCTTTAATAAAGTAGGGTGGGCGTATGGGTTTATGACGGATGTTTCGTATGTGGCAGATTTTAAAAATAAGGTGGAGTATATGCTGACAGCTACTTTATATGTAAATAGTGATGGGATATTGAATGACAATAAATATGAATATGATACAATTGCTCATCCGTTTCTCTACCAGTTGGGGCAAACAATCTATCAGTATGAATTAAAAAGGAAGAGAAAATATAAACCAGATCTGAGCAGATTCCAGGTTTCTTATGAAAAACGTATTGCCGATGGAATACCCTTAATACGGGATGTCGATAATTAATGAGAATGAGTAAGTATACATTCTCTCAGCTATTCGAATATAGTTCAAACGGATAGAAAAAATAATGAGAGACATGTGATTACCAATTTATAAAATGACCAGAGTTTGAATCACTTTTGTGTTTGACCAGAATACCGATCATTTCTCAAAATTATTCGAATAATGTTCAACTTTTTTGTTGACCGGAATTTAGTTCATCCTTGTTAATGACTGGAACTCCGGTCAGTTTTACAAAATACTGGTTCTTGATCATCTCCTTTAAATTTCTTGTAGAAATAGTAATTTGTACCTGTGAAGTATTTTTCAAAGTATTTGTTGCAAATCTAACCAGCAAGTTAAAACTCTTCCCATCCCTCATTTTGCGGATCATATTTGACAAACTCATCTGTGTCTGTAAACTCAGAGGCTGTCATAGATATTTCAAATACACCTTGTTCAGTAAAACCGGATTCGAAGTAGAGTGCATGATCTGTGAGTAAAGCCAAAACACCTTTTAGCTTTTTATGCTCAAATTGTTTGCCTGTAGCATTTTCATTCTGTAGTAAATACCCATAGTTCAACAGGCGTTTTTCGAGTGTTTCTTTTTGGTCAGATGTGAAGGGAAGCAAGTTGTCTGTATTCTCAAAGAAATCTTCTCCTTCGTATGCCAGTTGTTTTGATTTTACTTCTCGTCTATAAATAGATACCCTATATCCCATAACAATACATTTTTCGGGAGCGAGTTTAGTGATTTTTCAGGAAAGTCTTTCCAATACCAGAAGAAATACCATTTTTAATACACATTTAATTTTGTTTTAAGATGGTTCTAATATGCTACTTCTACTTTTGTTGTGTAATGTAAAGGAAGAAAATATGAAACGTTTGATTATAGTCAGTTTGATTCTGGCATGGTCACAGGGAGTAGTGACAAATGCTCAAACCTTGCATATAAAGGTACTAGATTCTTTTAATCATAAGCCCATACAAGGTGTAGAGCTAGCTGGAGTAGAAAAGGCTTACACAGATAAAAATGGGGAAGCCGATATAAATCTCTATGATGATGAACAGATACGATTTATAAAAGGAGACTATTATCCATTGATTTTGCAAGCTAATGCAGAGAATTTTGATAACCCTTACGAAATCGAACTTTTCCTGGTGCATAAGGTAACAACTTCTGTTACAGACCTGCCTGCTGCTATACGGAAACAGAATATGACTGGATATCTGGAGTTTGAATATGTGTTTTCAGATGATAGTACTGATAACAGTACGTTGAAGTTATGGGTATATGATGATATGAATGGATTTGCTCAGCGTACCAGTCCTTCTGTGAAGGGTTCGGGAATAGTACAAATTAACTGGCAATCTGATTATACTATTGCGCATGATATTGTTCCCCCGGTACATCTGACTAAGTTTGTCGAAGACGGCAAGAAATGTGTATATACCTCCTTCTAAGATACCTCACCTTTGTAACTACTGAACAGGATAGCCCAACTCTACTCGTATTTTTTGTAATGTCCTCGGGTTTCTCAACAATAGAAAGTTGTTGGAAAATAGACGATTCCTATCACTTCAGCTATTGTTGAATATGAGTTTTCCTATTTATCCAATTCATCACTACAAACCTTTACAAAGATGAAATCGATAGTATTTTCATGTATCCTTTTGGCAACCTCATGGGTGAGTTTGCAGGCTCAGGTTTCTTTTGCAACTGAAACTATTACAATAAAAAAAGTCCCTTCCGGAGAAACACCAACAGATGAAATCAAAGCTTTTTTGAAAGACTTTCCCAATGAGAGTATCACAAAGAATACATTACAGCCTCTGGATACCTATACTAAAAACTGGAGAGTAGTAGATACCCGATCATCCGATTACAGGGCTGGACAATCTGCAGATTATTACCAGGTCGATACCAGAAGCAATCACACTGTGACACACTCCATTTATAGTAAAGATGGTAGACTGCTGTACTTCAGTGAAAAAACGAAAAATGGAGAATTACCTGCTGTTATTACAAATGCACTGGAGAAAGACTATAGAGGATGGAAAGTTGTTAGTGAAAAAGAAATGATTCATTCTTCGAAAAAGCCTGATTACTACAAAGTAGTGATTGAGAATGGGAAATATAAACGCACTTTGTTTTTTGATCTGGAAGGAAAGTTTCTGAAAGAACATGCCTGAAATATAGTGCTATCCAGATCATACCTGTTAATAGATTCATAAAGAGTCTTCCTGAAGAAAGACCTTCATAAACGCTGTATTGTATATGAAAATGTTGAGTAGAATGATACCTGCTGCGGTGCTGCTGAGCTTGATGATAGTTGTGTTACTATGGTCCTGTCAAGGGAAAAGGCATGAATATAAAGTATCTGCACAGTCTGTTTCTGATATCATGTATGATACCTCTTATGTGGGTGTTGCAGAAGAAAAGATATTGGACAATCGGTCTGATGTACAATTTTGCAAGGCACTACAGTTGTTAAAAACTCACAAAAATCTGGAGGCGTCTATTTACATCCGTGAGGGTGTCACTTCTCTTCAAAAAGAAGATTCAGGTAAAGGTAGTGAGATTCGTAACAAGCTGGATAGCGCAATTATTGACCTTCTGCAAATGGCTGCTGCTGCCCGAAAAGGAACATTAAATGAAGATACCTTTGCCAATAAGTATCATGCCGCTGAGTGGATGGTGGTACATGATGAAATAGAAATGTGGGAGCAAATGCCCGCATTAGACGCTAAGACCAATCTTCATTTACGGAAGACTCTTCAGAACATCAACTATAAGCTAATTTCAGAAGACGCTGAAGTAAAGAAGGAAGGCGAGTGTTTACTGAAAGAGGGTTACGCTTTCCTGAAAAGCTCTCAGGTGTTAGCCAGAGATACCGTAATATCTGCTACACATAGGGAGGCTGAACGGATAAAATCTTTTGTAAAAAAACAAATCTAACTCTCATACATAATCCTTTAATTATGAGAACATTGATAAAATCAGCTGTCTATACATTTTTTATTGTATGGGCAACTACCTGTAGCTTGGGACAAGTAACTACAGATTATGATAAAAATGTAGACTTCTCAAAGTTCAAAACATTTGCATGGATGAAAGAAGACATTCAGGTGGGTAGCAACCCATTGTATACAAGTAAGCTTATTAACCGGAATATAAAAGAACATGTGGAGCTTGAACTGGTAAAACGAGGCCTGATGCGGGTAAATCCGGATCAAAGCCCGGATTTACTAATCTCTTTTCATACCTATACAGAGAAGAAGCATATGGCATATAATTATGGCAGTCCTATGCTGTATCCCGGTGGCTATCGTATGGGATGGTGGTATTATCCCTGGGGATATGGAAACTGGCCGTATGCCTGGAATTCCAATTTCAGATCATATAATTATGCAGAGGGAACTTTGATTGTCGATGTAATAGAGGCATCTACTAAGGAACTGATCTGGAGAGGATCTGCGTCTGGAGTGATTGACACTCCCAACCGATTGGAAAAACAGATTACCAAAGGCGTAACCAAAATTATGAAACATTATCCGGTAACAAAAGGAGAAGTTGACCTACCCGTTGCCAAACATTCCTGACATAAAAAATCCCCACTGGATTGTAGTGGGGATTTTCTTTATAATACCTTAAATTCAATTCTTCGGTTTAGTTGCCGGTTTTTCTCCGAGTTATTGGGGACTGCAAACTGTGTTTCTCCATAACCTACATAGGTAAGTCGATTTTTCTCAACTCCTGCATTGATCAGGTAGTCGTAAACACTTTTAGCTCGTTTCAGGGAAAGTTCCAGGTTATCACTGTCTTTACCTACATCATCTGTATGTCCTGATATTTCTATACGCAAACCTTTTGTATTTTTCATCAGAGCCATCAGTTTATCCAATTCCGTTTTGGACTTACCTTCGAGCTCCCATTTGCCTGTCTCAAAGAAAAGATTATTCAAAATATCTTTGGCTCCTTTTTCAATAGGTTGCAGATAGATATCCAGGACAACCGGTTCATTGTTTTTAGTTCCAGAATAATCGAAATACAAACTTTTAAACAGATAACCCTCTTTATCTACATACAATCCATACGAGGCTCCTTCTGTAAGTACTGTCAGATAAGATCCTTCTTTACGATCTGATTTCATGACTGCCTCCAATGCTCCATCATTCAGGTTAAAAAGTTCTATTTTGGCTTCCAGACTTTTTTTTGTTTTGGCATCGTATACGATGCCTTTCAGATAGTTACTCTTATGCTTTACTGCAATTTCTTCCGGAAAGTCAAACTCGTAAAGCTGGCTGCTGATATACTTACGGCCTTGTCGTTCTTCATGAGCAAAATATCCTTTCTTTCCATCTGCTGAAACAAACAGAGATACCTGGTCATCCTGGTTATTGATAGGATAGCCCAGGTTTTTGGCAAACGACCATTTTCCTCCTTCCAGTTCAGACGAAAATAAATCAAAGCCACCCATTCCAATATGGCCTTTGGATGAGAAAAACAACGTTTTGGCATTCACGTGGATAAAAGGCGAGAGATCATCATCCGGAGTATTGATATTGGTTCCCAGATTACTTGCGACTCCCCACAACCCATCATCTCCAAGTTTACTTACCCATATATCACGTTTACCATATCCTCCACGCCGGTCAGATGTAAAATAAAGTGTACGTCCATCGGCAGAAAGTGAAGGTTGCGATTCCCAGAAGGGTGAATTGACTTTGTTACCCAGATTAAGAGGTTCAGTCCATTCGTTACCAATTTTATAAGACACATATAAATCACAGCTACCAAAACTTTGTCTTCCGTCACAATTGGTAAATACCAGTGTGCGACCATCTGCAGAGATAGTACATGTCCCCTCATTCTCTACTGTATTGATCCGATCTGACAGAGGAGCTGGCTCGGTCCATTCATTTCCTTTTCTGTAGGCTACATAAATATTTTCGTCACTTCGGGCATCCAGTCCCTTGCGCGCTGTAAAAAATACTGTTTGTTGATCAGCGGTAAGTACAGGAAAGTATTGGAGTGCAAACTTATTAAGCTCTTTGGTCATCGCATTAGCTTTGTAGGCCAATGGATGTTGCATGGCTTCCGCTGCAAAGTTACAATTCGCAATTTGCTGCATAGCCATCGTTACCTGAAACTGCTTTGGTGGTTTTAGATCCAGAAACTTCTGGTAATAGTCTTTGGCTTTGGTATAATCAGCTTTACGTAGATAATAATCACCTAAGATACTATACGCACTGATAAAAGATGGATTACCCGGTTTTAATTCTATGGCTTTTTCATAATGTTGACGACTCAGATCTGCATAGTTTTCTGTTACTTCAACCTGCGATTTCAGTTCATAAACATTACCCAAACGAAAATGGGCTTCCGGATAATTAGGTTCACGTTCAATCGCTTTTTCAAGTGCAGATACAGCCTGATCAAACTTTCTTTCCAGTATATATTGCTGAGATTGTTCATACAAAAGCCTGGCTTTGGGAGTAATAGTTTGGGCAGATGTAGTAGAAAATAAAATCTGTATAAAGACGAGTAAAGGTACTACAATTCTCCAGTGAGGTACTTTCATAGCGGATAAATGGATTAACAGATCTGAATAACGCAGACACTAAATAAACGTAAATTTCAGAATAAGAATATAGTAAATAGTATTCAACGGAAATACTACAACAGAGATGCTATTTACACAAATTAATTTACAAACTTTTCTTAGATTAGTAAGAATCAGCATGTTTATGTAAGCAATTTGGTGTCTACTAAAGCAACTTTTGTACCTGTTTTTTCAGAGAGGGAGAATATAAGAGTGCTATAACTAATTTCAGGAGTAAAATGGAATTAAGGTATATCCATATACTTATGTGTTTGTAAGGATATACGCCATTGAGGATTGGTCTTGATGTATTCAATAATAAGAGGTAGCATCTGAGAAGACTTGCTCCATTCAGGTTGCAAAAAAAGCTGACAAGATGAGTTTACCTTAGATGCATAGTCCTCGGCAAATTTAAAGTCGGATTTGTTATACACAATGACTTTTAATTCATGAGCTTTGGCAAAGATACTAGGGTGAGAAGGTTTGAACTTTTTGGGCGAAAAACAAATCCAATCCCAATGTCCGGATACAGGATAAGCGCCAGAAGTTTCAATATTAGTCTGAAAGCCTGCTTTTCTGAGAGATTCTGTAAGATGATCCAGATTGTACATCAGAGGTTCGCCCCCTGTGATGACTGCTAATCTGCCTGGAAACGTAAGTGCTTGCGATACAATAGCCTCAATAGAGATTTGTGGGTGTAGAGATGCATCCCAGCTTTCTTTGACATCACACCATATACAACCCACATCACAACCTCCTAGCCGGATGAAATAGGCCGCTCTTCCCTGATGAAATCCTTCTCCCTGGATAGTATAAAATGCTTCCATCAAGGGTAGCTTTGATTCTTGGATGTCAGATTGCAGGGAGATAGATAGGGGAGAAGGAGTGATCATACTAGTAATATAAAGTCGGAATTCTCTATGTTTAACAATTCTTTCACAGTTTTAGTGCCGAATAAGCAGTCTGGAAAGAATGCCTCCTACTTTGTATCTTTGATAAGCTAAGCAGGAGGCTCTCAATATCATTTATAGATTTCTTTTTTTGACGCTTTAAGTGTGTTTTGTAACAAGCTGACAATAGTCATAGGGCCTACACCTCCTGGAACTGGCGTGATATAGCTACATTTTGGCGCAACCTCATCAAATTTTACATCGCCCTTTAGTGAAAATCCTGACTTTTTCGTTGCGTCGGGTACACGTGTAGTTCCCACATCGATAACAACAGCTCCTTCTTTTACCATATCGGCGGTCACAAATCCTGGCTTACCAATAGCTGCAATCAGAATATCTGCCTGACGTGTGATTTCTGTCATATTTTGAGTCCGGCTATGGCAGATTGTTACTGTACAGTTGCCGGGTTCCTGACTACGTTGCATCAAGATGCTCATAGGAAGACCTACGATCTGACTACGACCAATGACTACACAATGTTTACCTGCTGTCTGGATGCCGCTACGACGGATCAGTTCGACAATGCCATTAGGCGTTGCAGGTAAATAACAATCCCATCCTTTTACCATTCTACCAATATTGGCTGGGTGAAAGCCGTCCACATCTTTCTCTGGTAATATCTTTTCAGTAACCTTGTCTGCTGAGATATGTTTGGGAAGAGGTAATTGTACAATCAATCCATCTACTTCAGGGTCATTGTTAATTGACTCTACTACATTCAGAAGTTCATCTTCTGAAATAGTTTCCGGATAGCGATATACTGCTGACCGAAAGCCTACTTCTTCACAAGCTTTTACTTTGTGACTTACATAGGTTTCGCTACCACCATCATTACCTACCAAAACTGCTACCAGGTAAGGGATTTTTCCGTTTTGGGCTTTTATTTTGAGTACTTCTGCTGCAATTTCCTGACGAATTTCTTCGCCAATCTTTTTTCCATCGATAAGTTGCATGTATGAAGGATAAATGAGTGAAAGATCAGATTCTGAATAGGAGATTTACTTTGGGAGATCAGTATTGTCAATTGAGCCGCAAAGGTAGAAACTATTTTTCAATTGTTAATGCTATAAGCACCTTTTCCAGGATATCAATCTCTGACTAACAATTCTTCTACAATGTATCCGCCTAAGCTATATCTGGTAATACTACTTACACTGTCTACAGTTTACTCTATTACCAGTGTTTTAACATTGACAAGTTCCCGAATCCCAAAGCCCGCTAATTCTCTGCCATATCCTGATTTCTTAACTCCACCAAATGGCAATTGAGCATCCGAACGAACCAGGCTATTTATAAATACGCTACCAGATTCTATATTGCGTGCTATATGTTCTGCCCGTTCGCGATCTTCCGAAAATAGAGTAGCTCCCAAACCATATCGACTCTGGTTGGCAAGTTCAATCATATGTGCCTCATCTTTGGCTATAAAAACAGATGCCAGTGGTCCGAATGTTTCTTCCTGGAAAACGGGCATTTGTGTGTCTGTTTCTGTAAGCAGAGTGGGAGAGAAGTTAGCTCCATTACGATGCCCACCCAGTTGTAGTATAGCTCCACTTTCCATAGAATCTTTCAGCTGCTTTTCCAGACCTTCTGCCAGATCAAGGCGGGCCATTGGACCCATTTGAATCGAATCGTCCAGTGGATTTCCCTGCTTGATGTTTTGAATAAGATCATATACTTTACCTGTGAATAGTTCGGCAGTTTTAGGCGTTGCTAAAAATCGTTTGGCTGCAATACAGCTCTGACCTGCATTCTGCATTCGGGATTGAACAGCGATTTGGGCTGCCTTGTCCAGATCCGCATCATCCAGTACCAATACTGGATCAGACCCACCTAATTCCAGAACACTCTTTTTGATATGTTTGCCTGCCAGGGCTCCTACACTTATGCCAGCCCGTTCACTTCCTGTAAGAGTGATAGCCTGAACAATAGGATGCTGAACCACATATTCAATATCTTCTACACTCATGATCAACGACTGAAAAGCTCCTTCAGGAAATCCTGCTTCCAAAAATATCGATTCCATAGCCAGAGAACATCCACTTACATTGGGGGCATGTTTAAGCATAAGTACATTGCCTGCAGATAATGAGGCTGTAGCTTGTCGGAATACCTGCCAGAATGGAAAGTTCCAGGGCATAATGGTAAAGACACAGCCAATAGGATCAAATACAACTTTACTTTTGAATGGTGTATTCACTATCTGGTCAGCCAGCAGCGTTTCGGCTTCCTGTGCATAATAACTACAAGCAGTAGCACATTTTAGTACTTCTGCACGAGCTTCTCGTATATGTTTGCCCATTTCGTCTGTAATAATCCGGGCATATCTTTCTGTATCTCTCTTTAGAATCTCGGCTACTTTAAGTAATAATTCACTACGTTGAGCAAACGTGCTTTTTCTCCAGCTTTTATACGTTAGTTCAGCCTGGCTGATTTTTTTGTCAAGAGCATGTTTATCCTGAATGGGATATTCTGCAATTATGGTCTGTGTATATGGATTAATAGATTGAAAGTGTGCTTGTGCCATGGAGAGTATGGTTATAATTTGAAAAGATACTATTTTTCTTTTGCCAACAAAATGCAAAATTTCACGAGAAAAAAAATGTGTACTTTGTTAAAGTAATCCAGTTGTGATCTGCGTCTTCCTCTACAAATGGAAGATATCCTAAGCATACCAATGGTTGATAAACCCAGACAAAAAATAGTCCAGACTGTTAAAGACTATAGTAAGCGTCTTTTTGGCTTTATTAGAGGAAAGGTAAAGTCGGATGAGGATGCTGAGGATATTTTGCAGGATGTTTGGTATCAGCTTAGTAATGCAGTGAATATTGATGAGATTGAACATATGAGCGGATGGCTGTTTCAGGTTGCCAGAAATAAAATCATCGATAAACACCGTAAAAAAACTCCCGATGCGTTGGAAGAGATGGGGTATGAGGATGAGGAAGGCAATTTTTCTATTATGGAGATTTTGCTTGCCAATGATACAAATCCGGAAACAGAATACATTCGGGATGCGTTCTGGCGAGAATTATTTGTTTCTTTGGAGGAACTGCCTGAAAAACAACGCCAGGTTTTTGTGTGGAATGAACTCGAAGATATGACTCTGCAGGAGATTGCAGATAAGACAGGAGAGAATTTAAAGACGATCATTTCCCGTAAGGGATATGCAGTGAAACATCTGCGTAAGAAGTTAGAAATGTTATATAGCGAATTTTTGAATTACTAATTATATTAATACTATGCAAAAGAGCCAATTCAGAGGGGGAAAGAAGAAATTTCTATTTTTGCTTATTCCGGTATTTATCTTTGGTATCAGTTGGGTGGTTATGTCTTTATGGAATGCCATTCTTCCTGAAATACTTCAGGTACATACTATTACCTACTGGCAAGCTATGGGATTACTGATTCTCTGTCGTATTTTATTTGGCGGATTTCACTTTGGCCCTAAAGGTGGACCTCCTCATCTTCGCGAAAAGTGGATGAACATGAGCGACGAAGAGAGAGAGCAGTTAAAAGAGCAATTCAGAAAACGCTGGGGAGGAGATTAATCAAGTACCTGGGAAAGAATATAAAGTTGCTACACAAATATTCGTTCTGAGAATTGTGTGCTGGAAACCATAATCTTTCGATAGATCTCTTCGTATTGAGAAGCTATCCTGGTTTCAGAAAGAGATTGTAATGCAATTTTACGTGCATTTTCAGATAGATTATAGGCAAGAGAATTAGAGAGCACCCAGTTTATACCATCTGCCAGATCTTCAGGCTTGTAGGGCTGTGCCAGATATCCATTTAATTTATGTGAAATGATATCTGGCATACCTCCTACCTGAAAACCAACTACAGGGGTGCCACATGCAATAGGTTCTGTAGCTGTTTGTGGCAGATTCTCCATTCTGGACGGAACTACCATAACATCGGCAGCAGAATATAATAATGCCATCTGTTGTTCAGAAGTTATCCTGCCAACATATTGTCTTGGACAATCAAGATGAATCGTTTCTTCATCTTCGTTCATACCAAAAATAACTGCCAGACAATTATGAACTCCATACTTCTCTTTAAAAATAGCAAATGCTTCCTGTAAAAGATCATAGCCTTTGTTTCTATCTTCTACGGAACGTAAAGAACCAAAAAGAATGACTTTTTTAGTTAACGGAATACCAAGAGAGAGGCGGGCTTCCAATAAGTTAAAAGGATGAAATACATCTGTGTTTAAGGGATTGGCAATAACTTCGATGTTTTCCTTGTTGAAAAGACTACTTCTACGAGCAAGAGATGCTTCCCATTGGCTGGGAGTAACAATTTGAAAATGTTTTTTTCTCCATGCTTGTATCTTATGGGCTAAGTTCCATCTGTTGAAATCCAGAAAATGGTTGGTGTTTGCATACCCTTTGGCAAATCCATCATCCTCTAATCCATTGGGATGGTGTTCCGTTCCACAAAATGCCCAGGAGTCGTGAAGTGTCCAGACAATGGGTTTGTGAATTTTACCAATTTCTGAGACACTGATCATCTCTTTGGCAATCCAGTGCAGATTCACAATATCGGCCTTGGATTTATTAATGGTGTGGTGAATAAAACCAGGGAACAAATTAAGTGAGTGCAGCATGGGATTAGTGTTAGGCTGCATTCTTAACAATGTTTGCGCTAATCTGTCTTTGATCTTAAACTCTGGCAGTCTCCATTTAGGTATAGCTGAATGAACGAAAGGAAGGTCCGTTACTTTCTTGATAACCAGCATCTGTGCATTTATACCAATGCTACGTTGGGCCTTGCATATTCGTAATGCCGCCTTATCAGCTCCACCTTCATAGTCAGAATAGGAAACATGCAGGATATTCATATCGTAACAACTTGTTTAAATTTATTAGACCAGAATACATTATTGAACATAAGCTCATCTAGCTTGAAGCCATTTTCATACAAATAGATACGTGGTAAGGCTGTAAGATGATGCTGATGCTGCGGAAATATGTGACCGGATCGGGTGGTAACTGCTGTTTTAAAACCAAGTTCCTGTACTAAACTGAATTCTCTGTGACCTGCTTGCTGAAATTCCCCGAATGGATAAGCAAAATGATCTATCTTTTTATGTATTGCTCCTTCCAGTGCATCTCTGGATGCAGATATCTCATAGGTAGCCTCTGTCAGAGAAAGATTTTTTAATACAGGATGGTTGAGAGTATGTGCACCAATGGTAACCAAAGGATGCTTACTCAATTGTTGTACTTCTTCCCAATTCATACATAGTGTTTGTATAGAGGCGGATTGGGAGAATGGATCTAATTCTTTGCAATCTATTTTATTCTCCAGAATAAGCTCCCGAATCTTTGTAAACGTCTCCCATTTCTCTTCTGGAGTGTAGCAGGCAAACTGTAAATCATTGGATAGATGAACAGAGGTATTAGTCTGGACAATTTCTTCCAGGGTATACCACCATAAGTTTGCAGTTTGATCAGGAAAGCAATTGGTAATATACACGATAAATGGTATATTGAAGGACTCGAAAACAGGAAGGGCCTGAGTAAGATTGTCCTTATAGCCATCATCCAGTGTAAATACAATAAGCTTCTTATATCTTCTTGAAGAAATTAATATTTCGTACAACTCATCCACTGAGATGAATGTATATCCCCTTTTTAAAAGAAGTTCTATTACCTGGATAAGATAGTCAGGTGATATTTTAAGATCTTCGTTTGGGGTAAGACGTGGGTATATGACAGGAAAGACCCTATGCAACATAAATATAGTTGCCATACTTTGAGTGTATGTCTTAGCAAATGCTTTTATGAATTGGTTCTCTCTTATATACGATGCGAAGGCCATAACTCGTAACTTTCCTCCATAGCTTATTTCGCCTCTTGTTTGTCTATATATAGGATAACCTTAACCAGGTTCGCCTGTTAAAACATGAAGAGACATTTTATAAATCCTGTTTACTAATAGAAGTGGTTAGGCAAATGTGGGGTATGCCGAAGAACACTGAAAAGTGAAAGCTCAGAATTGGTAATTTCTTTGTCTTTAATGAAGGAATGGAAGTCTTTGTAAACAAAAAACTCTCAACTATTTATAAAAAAGTTGAGAGTTTTTTCTGATAGGGTGGATTTCTAAATATATTTTTGGTCACTGACAAATATTGGGGCTGTCAAAGGCTTGGAAGCTGTTGTTTTTTTGCCCGTATTAGCAATAAACAGATCTTGAGTAGCTAAGTCGCTCTTAATTAGTATAAGGTCAGAAAGATTAATGTCACCAATGATATAATGGAAATTATGACTGCTGTATTTTTCATGAATTTGTAAAAAAGGAATAACATCCAGCACAGCTTCCTGATAGTAACGCACATATACTTCCAGGATAACATCATTGGTATAATGTATCCGGGTATGTTGATGTTTCTTATACTCATACTGATAATCATAGCGACAGGCTGAAATATCAGAAAGAACAGCGGAACCTGTAGGATGTCCTCCAGCTCCTTTGCCCATAAAAAATTGTTTGTCTGCAAATGCAGCTTCTACAGCTACACCATTGTATTCATTTTCTACACTATACAGATAATCATTAGGTGCAATGAATTGAGGCATAACAAATGCAGTAATGGTATCATCTGTCAATTTGCGGGTCTGAGCTACGAGCTTGATTTTTAATCCCTTTTCTTTTGCAAACTGAATGTCATGTTTAGACAATGATTGTATGCCATAGTTAAATAGTTCTTCTGGTTTTACAAAAATTCCATAGGAGTGTGTAACCAGCAGACAAAGTTTATTCAATGCATCGAAACCACCTACATCTGCAGTAGGATCAGTTTCTGCAAAACCTGCTTCCTGAGCCTGACGAAGGGCTGTTTCGTAACTCAAATTTTCCTGAAATATTTTTGAGAGAATATAATTGGAAGTACCGTTGACAATACCACTTACAGAGTAGAGCAGCTCGTTATCATAATACTCTTCCAGGTTTCGAATAATAGGAATACTACCACACACTGCTGCTTCGTAAAGAATTGGTGTGTTGTATTGATTTTGTAAGGCAACCAGTTCTTCCAGATTTTCTGCAATCATTTTTTTGCTGGCAGAAACAACGGTTTTTCCATTCTGAAGGGCTGTTTTGGCAATGATATACGCATCTTCTGTGTTGTTGATCATTTCAACAACCAGATTGATAGTTGGGTCTCCCAAGATATCATCCGGATCGAATGTAAATCGATCTGCGGGTAATGGACGGGATTTGTGAGGGTTTTTTACACAGATTTTGACAATCTCGGCATTAAAATCTGTTGTATGTGTAAAAATGTCGTAAAGGCCTTGACCTACCACGCCAAAGCCAAATAAACCGATGCGTAATTTCTTGCTCATGTAACGTCTTACTTATATGTCTATATGAATAAAAATCTCACTCTTTTTCTACTGGTATATCTTTCGGAATGTCAGAGGAGATATAAAATTGTTTTAGTATCTGACTCAAAATCTCAAACTCTACTAAAAAACCATCATGTCCATAAATGGATTCTATCTCTGTGTATTGCGCATTCGGTATAGTTTGTGCCAAGTATTTTTGTTCTGATACAGGAAATAAAATATCTGTAGATATACCTATGACAAGTGTTTTGGATCGGATCACCCGTAGTGCTGCTTCTACTCCTCCACGCCCACGCCCTACATTGTGTGAATCCATTGCTTTGGACAATACCCAATAGCTGAATGCATTAAATCGTTTTGCCAATTTCTCACCCTGGTATCGTTGATAAGACGATGCAGGAAAATCATCCTGTTTGTTTTTATCAGGTGACGTTTGTTTCTGAGTGTATGTTTCGTAATGGCGATAAGACAGTAAGGCAATAGATCTGGCTGTTTTCATTCCCTGGATACCTGCATCCGGACGTTTTTCTTTCCAGGTTGGATCTGTTTCGATTGCCATACGTTGTGACTCATTGAAAGCTATTCCCCATGCTGAATGGTAGGCATTGGTGGCTATCAGAATCAGGTTGTCAATGAGAGTAGGCTGCAGAATTGCCCATTCCATAGCCTGTTGCCCACCAAGTGAGCCGCCAATACAGGTGTGGATTTTTGTAATGCCTAAGTGAATACGAAGTAGTTCCATGGCATTGACCATATCCCGGATAGTCACAAACGGAAAGTCGTGATAGTATCGATCATCGGTTTTGTTATTCCATGAAAATGGCCCTGTTGATCCATAATGTGAACCAATGATGTTGGCACATATAATAAAATGCTCATCAGGATTGTAGAATTTACCTTCTCCAATCATTCCTGACCACCAATCATCTGCACTTGCATTTCCTGTCAATGCATGACAAACCCAGATCACATTATCTTTTGTTTCATTTAGTGTGCCGGATGTTCCATACACCAGATTGAACCGTGCTAAAGTTTCTCCAGACTCTAATGTAAATTCTTGTTCGTAACTGAATTGTAAAAGATTCAAATTCAATTAATAATTAGGGATGAAAAGATTGGTTTCATGGCTAGTTATTTTAGCCATGAAACCCTTTTATATTAATTTAATACTGCGCTATCTTCGTGAATTTTAACAAATGCCTGTTCAAAATCGGCTTTAATATCTTCAATATGTTCCAGACCTACTGACACCCGCAGTAATGTAGGCTCTACACCGGCACTGCGTTGTTCTGTTTCATTCAATTGAGAATGAGTTGTTGAGGCTGGATGGATAATAAGCGTCTTGGCATCTCCTACATTGGCCAAATGGCTAGTTAGCTTTAAGCTGTTAACAAATTTCTCAGCTTCATCTTTGCCTCCTTTGATGTTGAACGTCAGAATTGATCCTGCTCCACGTTTCAGATACTTTTGAGCCAGTGTATAATGTGGGCTGCTTGGCAGACCAGGATAGTTTACACTTTCTACCTGATCATGTGCCTCCAGCCATTGGGCCAGTTTCAGTGCGTTCTCCACATGACGATCTGCACGTAAAGAAAGGGTTTCTAATCCTTGAAGGAATAGGAATGAGTTAAACGGACTAATGGCTGGACCCCAATCACGTAAACCTTCTACCCGGCAGCGGATAATGAAGGCGATATTAGGAAGTCCAATAGGATTACCTTCTCCAAAAATTTCCCAGAACTTTAATCCGTGGTATCCCTCTGAAGGTTCAGTAAACTGAGGGTATTTTCCATTGCCCCAATTGTAATTACCACCATCAATTATTACCCCACCAATACTGGTACCATGACCTCCAATCCATTTGGTTGCTGATTCTACAACAACATGGGCTCCATGTTCCAATGGACGGAAAAGATAACCGCCAATACCAAATGTATTGTCAACGATTACAGGTAGATCATACTTTTTGGCTAAGGCTGCAATGGCATCGAAGTCTGCTACATTCAAACCAGGATTTCCAATCGTTTCCAGATAAATAGCCTTGGTTTTTTCATCGATTAATTGTTCGAAGCTGGCTGGTTCATTGTCTTTGGCAAAGCGAGCTTCTACACCAAGCCTTTTAAATGAAACTTTAAACTGATTCCAGCTTCCTCCATATAAAAACGGAGAAGTGACAAAGTTGTCACCAACATTGAGAATGTTATTTAATGCAATAAATTGTGCTGCGTGTCCTGAAGCTACAGCCAGTGCTGCAACCCCTCCCTCCAATGCTGCAATCCGCTTCTCAAAAACGTCCTGAGTAGGATTCATAATACGTGTGTAAATGTTGCCAAACTCTTTTAAGGCAAACAGATTTGCACCATGTGTAGAATCTTTGAACTGGTAGGAGGTGGTTTGGTAAAGAGGCACTGCACGTGATTGTGTAGTAGGGTCAACTTCCTGACCTGCATGCAGTTGTAGGGTTTCGAAACGTAATTGAGACATAACTAGGTGTGTTTGAGGTTGTTAAATAAGATTGAAATTTGGATTCTTGAAAATACAGCTTTTTTAGAGGGAATTCCAAATAAATCTCCTTAAAGTATATAAAACTAGTAGAGTAATGCGACTCCGCTACAATTTTGCACACATCGCAAACTAGAGCGCATTCGGAAAGGAAAGAAACTCAATACACAAAAAAATGCTGGTAGAATGTGTTGCAATAACACAGTCATGCACAAATGGCCTGAAATTGATTTTTTAAGAAGCATGATTTTTTGATTTATATTTCCTAATCAGCTTAGGTAGGATTTAGCACCTTGCCATTGAGGGTAGGTTGCCAGACGTTCTTCGAGCCTATTCTCTCCCGTCTTCTGTATAAACCAATTACTTGTTGAGGGTAATTGACTTGCAGGGTTACAAAAGTAGAAAGCGTTTTTTAGATTTGCAAAATTTGTTTATGAAACCTTCAGCTATGGCAAAATCATTTATCAACCTAGTATAGGTTTTGAGGACAATTCATGTTTTATAAAAAGACATGTCCCAATTAGAATTTAAAAAATGAGATGGGATCAGATTTTGCACTTATTTTGTGGTCATCATTATTCTAAAAATGCTATGGGATTTCAACTTAAGATTTTCTTATTGGTTTTAACGGCTTGGGGAATAGGTTTTCAGGGTGTGCCTAAACTAAAGAAGACAAAGCTAACAGAACAAATTACAGTTTCGCTACCTGAAGATTTTCATCCAATGACAGATGATGAAATTGCCGCCAAATATTTTGTAGCACGAAAGCCAACTGCTAGTTTTTCAAGTGCTGACCGGGTAGCTGATTTCTCTTTTAATCAAACAACTACACCTGGAAGGCAACAGGATCTGGCAATGTTGAAAGACTTTTTTAAATCGGGAATCCGGTCTAACTTTACTAAAGTTGATTTTATTCAGGAAGGAGTTGTCCAGATTAATGAACGGGATTTTGTCGTTTTGGAATACACCGCAGAATTGCGTGATGAGGATCCTAATTCAGCTAATAAGGGTGTTACACGCCAATATTCTTATATTGTATATACAACGATTCGTAATAAAGTGAATGTTATGGCCTTCAATTGTCCTGTTCAGGTAAAAGAACGCTGGCAACCTATTGCGAAAGAGGTTATGAATTCTATAAAAATAAGTGGAAAGTAAGAAAGATAGGTTCAGGTATCATACCTGAACCCTTACTATTTCCGGATAAACTTAATTTCACCATTGACTTCCAACCGGAGTATATTGGCCAGCTGATAATCATTTTTGGTGCTTTGATCCATTGGGACAACATAGTCTACGCCTTTGACAATTTCAGGATCTACATCATCTAGTGTTCTGGGAATAAACTGATTAGGGCGATTTGCAGAAGTTGAAACAATCGCACGATTAAACTTTCCGATAAGCTTCACCAGAAAATCATTGTCTTTGACTAAGCGAATCGCAATACTTCGATCTGATGCTAACACATCGGAAGATACATTTTTTCCATTGGAGTAAACCACAGTTAATGGACGTTCTGAAAATTCAACCAGATCCCAGGCTATATCCGGCACTTTATTCATATATTCAGGGAGCCAGCCTATTTGTGAAATCATAGCCACCAGAGGTTTAGGTGTTTCTCGCTTTTTTAATTCATGGACTCGTTTAACAGCCGCGTCATTACGGGCATCACAAAGAATACTCCATACTGTATCAGTAGGAGAAAGAACAACTCCACCTGTTTTTAAAATTTCGTAGGCACGCTGAATACTATCTGTCATAAAGGTTTTGTAAGCAGTATTTTTTAGAAGTGCAAAATAAATGCTTTGTATGGACAAATATTATTTTTTGTCGCTTATTCCCTCTGTCTGCTTTTTATTTAAAAGATATATTATGTCTTGTGAGATATACTTATAGTATGTATAGGTAATTCATTTCAAGAATCTATGTAGTAATCGGCTTTTACCAGCTTCTTTTATGATTATTCTGATAAAGTTTGGTAAATCTTTCACTTTTTGAGAGTTCGTTATTTTTATCTGTTTAACTCCCAAAAATTTTCCCTACCTTTGTATCCCATAAGTCTTTCAGAGAATAACAACTTATGGCATCTGCAAAATACATTTTCGTTACGGGAGGCGTAACATCTTCTTTAGGCAAAGGAATTATTGCATCATCATTGGCTAAGCTTCTGCAAGCCAGAGGTTTCTCGGTAACCATTCAAAAATTCGACCCTTATCTTAATATTGATCCAGGCACATTAAACCCCTACGAACATGGGGAATGTTATGTCACAGATGATGGGGCAGAAACAGATTTGGATTTGGGGCATTACGAACGTTTTTTGAACACTCCTACATCTCAAGCCAATAACGTTACTACTGGACGCATCTATAATAGTGTAATCACTAAAGAACGACAAGGTGCATATCTTGGCAAAACTGTTCAGGTAATTCCTCATATTACAGATGAGATTAAACGGAGTATACGGGCATTAGGTGATACTGGAGAATATGATATTGTTATTACTGAAATAGGTGGTTGTGTGGGTGATATCGAATCATTGCCATTTATTGAAGCAGTACGTCAGTTTAAGTGGGATGTAGGTCCAAATAATGCGATTGTTATTCACTTAACGTTGATTCCTTATCTGAAATCTGCAGGTGAATTAAAAACAAAGCCTACTCAACATTCAGTGAAAGACCTATTGGAAACTGGTGTGCAGCCAGATATATTGGTTTGTCGTTCAGAACACCCTATTCCTCAGGATATCCGCAAAAAAATAGCATTATTCTGTAATGTGCATATTAATTCGGTAATTGAAGCTCAGGATGCGGATACTATTTATGATGTGCCGCTGATGATGAAAAAAGAGAAACTGGATGAAAGAGTATTGGTGAAACTGAAGCTTTCACATGATAAAGAGCCTGATATGGAAGGCTGGAAAGAGTTTTTGGGACGTCTCAAGAATCCATCAGAAGAAGTAACCATTGGCCTGGTTGGAAAATATGTGGAACTGCGTGATGCCTATAAATCCATTGCAGAAGCCTTCATTCATGCCGGAGCTCAGAATGAATGTAAAGTAAATATCCGGTGGATACATTCAGAAACACTGTTGCCGGAAAACGTAGAAAACTTGTTTGAGGATCTGGATGGGGTATTGGTAGCACCTGGATTTGGTGAAAGAGGTATCGAAGGAAAAATAGCAGCGATTCGGTATGTTCGTGAAAACCAGGTTCCATTCTTTGGCATTTGCCTGGGTATGCAGTGTGCAGTTGTAGAGTTTGCCCGTAATGTTCTAAAGCTGGATGGGGCCGCTTCTACAGAGTGGAATCAAGATACTTCACATCCGGTGATCAATATGATGGAGGATCAGAAAAAGGTTACTATTAAAGGTGGTACTATGAGACTCGGTGCGTATCCATGTGATCTAAAGAAAGGTTCACGTGCTGCACAAGTATACGGTAAGAGTAAAATCTCAGAACGCCACCGTCACCGGTATGAGTTTAATAATCAATACCTGGAAGCTTATGAGAAAGCAGGTATGACAGCTACTGGTATCAATCCGGATACAGGACTGGTTGAAATTGTTGAAATCAAAGATCATCCTTGGTTTGTTGGTGTACAGTTTCACCCTGAACTAAAAAGTACAGTAATGAATCCTCAGCCATTATTTGTTCATTTTGTGAAAGCTGCTGTAGAATATGCTAGTGCTAAGCGCTTAGTAGTGAGATAAAGTTGTAACTTGCAGCCAATTAATAGGATAAACGCTACAATATGGAAAGGACTCTTTTCGTCTTTTCCATATTGTTATGTTTTAACCTCTTACCAATAAGCTGATGTACTAACAACTTATGCATCAGTGAATGATTTAATCCTTAACCATAATTATTTAATCGCTTTTTGATGGATCGTAATAATCTGATCGGATTTCTGCTGATTTTCCTGCTTTTAATAGGGTATACCATATATGAATCGCAGCAGCCGCGACCGGAGCCGCCCAAGACTACGCAGGCTACTCCTGCTCCTAAAGTTGCACCTTCTGTTTCTGAAACTGTAACAGATTCTGCTACAGCTAAAAGAATGTATGGAGATTTTGCGGCTGCAGGTTTTGGAGAAGCAAAAGATATTGTTGTTGAAAATAAAGATGTAAAAATTACCCTGAATACCAAGGGCGGTAAGATAAAAGAGGTATTATTAAAGAATTACAAGACATATGATCAGAAACCCTTGGTTCTGATTGATGAAAAGTCAAGCTCACGGGTATTGCGTTTACCTGGCCGGACAGGAGATATAAATCTTTCAGATTTATACTTTACTTCAACAGATGTTGGTGGTGTAGTTAAGCAGGATGGAGATTCCATACGTGTTTCTTTTCGTTTAGCTTTAGCCGATAATCAATATGTCGAGCAGATTTACACTATCAGAGGTTCTGGATACCAGATTGGATATGATCTGAAAGTAAATGGATTAGATGGCGTTTTAAAAAATGCGCCTGTACAATTGGTGTGGCTGGAACATCTGAAGAAGTTTGAAAAAGATACTCAGACAAGCCAGATGGCCTCTGCCATCAATTATTATACAGTAGAGGAGGAGTTCAATGATATTGGTGACAACTCTGTCAGCGTGGATGAAAAAGCTGTTGAAGAACCTATTCGCTGGGTTTCGCTAAAGCAACGATTTTTCCTTACTGCATTGATTGCCAGAGGAACTCCTTTTTCTGCTGGACAGCTAAAAAGCTCTGTACCCACAGTTGTATCCAATGATAATATCAAAGTCTTAGAAAGTAATCTGCAACTTTCACTGGCTGACCTTAAAAGTGGAAAAGGCCATTTTGATTACTATTTTGGTCCTAATGACTATGAAATTGTCAAGAATGTAACAGATGGTTTCCGCGAAAATGTTTATCTGGGCTGGCCTGTAATACGAATCGTAAGCCGTTTTGTGATTTTGCCTGTTTTCCATCTTCTGGAAAGCTTTATCACTAATTATGGGTTGTTAATTATTGCATTGGTACTGGTTGTGAAAACAATCTTATTCCCATTGGTATATCGCTCCTATATGTCTATTGCAAAAACGCGTGTGTTGCAACCAGAGATTGAGGAAATAAAAGCCAAGCATGGAGATGATATGCAGAAGGTGCAGCAAGAACAAATGAAGTTATACAATCAAGTAGGTGTAAACCCATTAAGCGGTTGTGTACCTGTATTATTACAAATGCCTATTTTGTTTGCCTTGTTTAGTTTGTTCCCGAATCTGATTGAATTTCGTCAAAAAGCATTTTTGTGGGCAAATGACCTTTCAACATACGATTCTATTATTCAGCTTCCATTTAATATACCCTTTACTGCCTATTCACATATCAGTTTGTTTGCAGTAATGATGACAGCTTCTTCGCTGGCATTTACTTATTACAATAGCCAGATGACTTCTTCTGCTGCAATGCCTGGACCATATAAAACTGTTCAGTATGTGATGCCTGTAGTAATTATGTTTGTATTGAATTCCTCACCAGCAGGTCTGAATTTTTATTACCTGATATCTAACCTGGTTACTATTGCCCAGCAGCTTACCATTCGTAAGTTCGTGGATGAAGGAGAAATCCGCAGAAAGCTGGAAGAGAACCGCATTAAGAATAAAGATAAGAAAAAGACAGGTTTCCAGGCGCGTTTAGAGGAAGCTATGCGTAAAGCAGAAGAAGTTCGCAAGGATGCTGATTCAAAAAAGGGACCTAATACAGATGCTAAAAAGAAAACCAAAAAATAAGGTCTCTTATTAACTCTGAAAACACTTTTTGTAAACAGACTTCGTCTTGTATATTTACTTCCTGAAATCCAACTTTCAGGAAGTTTTTTCGTTTAATAGGGGCTGTTCTTTTGTTTAAACAATCTTATAATGCGATTCATCACACATTCACAGACTACGTGTTGTTATTTTTTTATACTGTTCCTTGTAAGCCTGATCAATATTTCCACTGTCAAGGCACAGACTGTGGCCGATTATAGACGTAAATATGAGTCAGGTAAAGAGTTGATTAAGCAAGGAAAGTATGATCTGTCACAGGAGATATTTCGTCCGCTGATGCGCGAAATGCCTGACAATCCATTTACAGCCTATGCACATTATTTCAGCGCACTGGCTTCATTTAAAGCGAACAAAGCGGATGAAGCACGTTTGACACTGGAGCAGTTGCAGCAAAAGTATCCTTCATGGCCAGATATAGATCAAGCAAACTATTTATTAGCAAATATCTTTTTTATTAAAAAAGATTATGCTATGGCTCTTGTTAATACGAATAAGATTCGGAACGAAAGTGTAAAAAAAGATGCAGAAAACCTGAAGAAATACTACTTACAAAGTGAGAAGAATATATCATTACTAAAAGACCTTCAACAGAAGAACTCAAATGATCGTACTATCGCCGAAGTACTGACAGATAAGTTATGGCTTAGTACAAATGAAGAAGAAAAAGCATTAGCCAAAAAACTGGATTCACAATTTAACCTGAAAAAAGTCAGTAATCCACCTGCCAGACAGGTCGAAACCAAACAGGCATATAATGTGGCTGTAATTCTACCATTTGATTACAATAAACTGCTTGCAGAAAAAAATGGTCGTGTGAGCCCGATAGCTGTAGATATGTACAATGGTATCCGGTTGGCCCAACAACAACTGGCTAAGGAAGATATTCAGATAAACTTGTTTGCCTATGATGTTGGAGCAGATGGTGATAAAATGTTAAATCTTGCTAATCAGTCTGAATTTCAGTCTAATGATCTGATTATAGGTCCTATTAATGGAGCTGCAATCAAGGTCGCTGTATCTTTTGCAAACCAAACTAAGATAGGGCAGATTAATCCTATTACAACAAACAGCCAGATTGTCCAGAATACTTCCGCTGCTTATTTGTATCAGGCTTCGGTGGAAAGTCAGGCAAAACATGCTGCCCAATTTGCCAGAAAGCAGTTCACTACTCCAAGCGCAGTTGTGTTTTATGGTAATACTTCCCGTGATTCATTGTTAGCTCATGTCTACAGACAGAAGTTTACTGAAGCAGGTGGAAAAGTATCTGTTTTTCGAAAGATAAGTTCTGCAACTGACATACCTAAGATGGTTCTGGCTCTTGAAGGTACTGCTGACCCAGGACATATTTTTATTACTTCTTCTGACCAGAATGTTGCAATTAATCTGGTTAGTTCGCTGGAGAAAAGGGAAACAAAAATTCCTGTTATTACCCAGTCAAACTGGTTGTTTTACTCAATGCTAAGTTATGATCAGTTTGAACGGTTACAGTTTCATTTTATTAATCCGGAGTATCTGGACTATCGTAGCGAGGCTGCAATAGCATTTAAGCAAGCATACATTCAGGCCAGAAATCTTATTCCTTCTGTATATGCCTATCAGGGATATGATATGATGCTTTATTTTGGGAGAATATTAAAAGAGTTTGGCACTAACTTTCATAATGGACTGAAAAGTAAACCACCTGTAAAGGGGGCTATCTTTGCTGGATATGATTATCGGAATGCAAATGATAATCAATATATACCTATTACAAAGTTTGAGAGTGGGAGTCTTACACTGACTAATCCTTTAGAATAAACAAAAGAGGCTTGTTATGAAACAAGCCTCTTTTGTTTGTTAGCGGGCTCTAACAAATAGCTTTGCCGTTTTTGCTGGTTTATTTTCCATTTGAGAGGGATATGGATCTACACTCTGAAGAATTATATCGTAATACATACCTGATAATTCAATCTGAGTAGTATCAGCTGTTTTAAGTTGACCACAAGCACCAATACACAAAGTGCCGGATTTGACTGCCTGCCCTTTACTTGTTGTAAAAAACACTTGTGCATTTCCTGCCCATATACACACTGCCTCTTTAGGACAGCGGCTATCTTGAATCGAATCTACACGAATGCTAAGGCCATTGGAAGAAGCAGAATTTGTCCGTAAAATGGCAGATTGTTTGGCTTGTAAAATAGTTGCCTGATTAAGAGACGCTGATTTTGGTGTAAGCCCATCCCTCATACATTGGCTAAATAATACTATTGCACCCACAATCACTAAAATCGTTTTCATAAACATATTTTTAATTCCAAAAGCATGACACACGAGCTATTGGAATGGTTGCATGTTACAGTAGATATTCTAAATAATTTTCTGAGTTCAATTGTCGGTAGGGCAAGTAGTGGGGATTAATAAGTACTTCAGGGAACATATTACACTCTATATACTGTTTACCCATGTATCAATACATTATTCTTAAATAAAAATTCAGATGAATACCACTGAGAAAATGAAAGTAGAGATATGGTCAGATATTATGTGTCCATTTTGTTATATAGGCAAAAGAAAGTTTGAAAAGGCATTACAACAGTTTTCTGACGCTGGAGCGGTTGAAGTAGAGTGGCATAGCTTTCAGCTAGATCCTTCTATTGAAGCAGGACATGGCAAAAATTTATATGAATACTTATCAGAACGCAAAGGTATTTCCTATGAGCATTCTGTACAGATGCATCGGCAGGTAACACAGATGGCAAAAGAAGCAGGTCTTATCTATAATTTTGATAATGCAGTTGTTGCTAATTCATTTGATGCCCATCGAATGATACAACTGGCAAAAAAGCATAATCTGGGAGATGAAGCTGAAGAACGTTTATTTAAAGCGTATTTTACAGAAGGGAAAGATTTTAGTGATCACGAAACGCTTGTGTTGTTAGGACAAGAGATCGGATTGCAGGAAAACGATATCCGGCAAGTGCTAGCTAGTGATGATTTTGGGTATGAGGTTGAGAAAGATATTCAGGAGGCGCAAAATATTGGAGTGAGGGGTGTGCCATTCTTTGTATTTAATCGCAAATATGCTGTTTCTGGTGCACAACCTTCCGAAGTGTTTTCAGATGTGCTCGGAAAATCCTTTACAGAGTGGCGAAATACGCACCCTGCACCCATTGAAGTAATTGAAGGACCTTCCTGTACGCCAGAGGGTGATTGCAATTAGTATTTATGTGATGTGATAGAGAAGATCTTATTTTCGAAGGTGAGCCTTATACAAGGCTCACTTTTATTTTTCTAGGGTAAAGTAAAAGTGATGTCTGTTCGTCTGTGTAATTACCAGCTATACATTATTTGAAAAGTAGTACACTTTTATCTTACCATTACAAAACTAAATAAGATGGGTCTTATTGATAACCTAGCAAGCAAACTTTTAAACAAAGCTGTTATTGTACACAAGTCAAAAATAGCTGACAATACTTTTCATATCCGTATTCATAGTAGTGGTTTAAAATTAACGGAATATGTACCAGGATACTTTCTGCGGATTTTTTGTGGTATGGGTATGTCGGTGAATCTGAAAGACAAAATCAGAAGCTATTCTGTCTGGTATTTTGATCGCAAAGCCGAAACTATAGATATTGCTGCCTGTACACACTCTAATGGACCCGGTAGTAAATGGGCTCAGGATTGTGCTGTTGGAGATACTATTTACTTTGGATGGCACAAGGGTAAGTTTATTGTAGATCAGTCTGCCGACTCATATGTATTGGTGGGTGATACTTCTGCTTTGGGACATTTGTATGAAATCTATAGAAATCTGTCTGTTTCCAAAAAGATTTATGGCTTTGTGTATGCTGAAAACGAAAAAGGTATTTTTCCAGATATTGATGGTTCAAAACCATTTCAATTTCTACAATTGGCTGTAAATCCAGGAGAGAGATTAGTGCAGTCCATTGATTCTACTGCCAGGCAAATATTCGGTTCTGGAATGGTCTATGTAGGTGGTGATAGTCGAAGTTGTGTGCAGTTAAATCAATATTTTAAAAAAGAGTTGAATTGGAATTCCGGACAAATAAAAGCAAAACCTTTCTGGAACCCTGATAAAACAGGACTTGAGTAGAGTTGGAATCTTTGTGTTTCAGTATAGGATCGTCGAAAAAGCCAAACAGTGAATTGTTATAAAAAAGGTGATTTATTGGGGATTGTGTCAGATATTTGTGCAGAAATTTATCACAATTTGTATTTACAACGATTAACAGCTTTTATATATGAATATATCTCAGAGCCAACAGCTATTTGAACATGCCAAGAAGGTTATTCCTGGAGGGGTTAACTCTCCTGTGCGGGCATTTCGGGCAGTAGGAGGTAATCCTCTTTTTATTAAATCTGCTAAAGGCGCTTATCTATATGATGAAGATGATAATGCATACCTTGAACTAATTAATTCGTGGGGACCTATGGTATTGGGGCATGCTCATGAAATTATTCAGAAAGCAGTTGCGGATGCTGCGCAAAATTCACTTTCGTTTGGTGCTCCCACCCGAAAAGAAGTTGAGATGGCGGAACTGATTATCTCTATAGTGCCTACCTTGGAGAAGGTTCGAATGGTGAACTCGGGCACAGAAGCAACTATGTCTGCTATTCGATTAGCCAGAGGCTATACTGGTCGCGATAAAATGATCAAGTTTGAAGGATGTTATCATGGTCATGGGGATAGTTTTTTGATTGCTGCAGGTAGTGGGGCTGCAACTATGGGAATACCTGACAGTCCTGGAGTGACACAAGGGATAGCCAACGATACACTGACTGCTCCTTTTAACGACCTGGAAGCTGTAGAAAGGCTTGTTACAGAGAATAAGCAAAATGTAGCTGCTATTATTGTAGAACCTGTTGCTGGAAATATGGGTCTTGTATTGCCTAAAACAGGATTTTTAGAAGGTCTGCGTCAGATTTGTACACGGGAAGGTATTGTGTTGATCTTTGACGAGGTAATGACAGGATTTCGACTGGCAAAGGGAGGAGTGCAGGAGAGATTCAATGTGCAGGCGGATTTGATTACTATGGGTAAGATTATAGGAGGTGGAATGCCGGTTGGAGCGTATGGTGGACGTCGGGAAATTATGGATTTTGTATCTCCTGCCGGACCAGTATATCAGGCCGGTACTTTATCTGGAAATCCAGTTGCCATGTCTGCAGGACTGGCAATGTTACACTATTTAAATGAACATCCGGAAGTATATACACGTCTGGAAGAAATTGGAAATAAGATAGTGGCAGGTATGCAATCCAATATGCAAAAATTAGGGGTTAATTACACAATTAATCATGTAGGATCTATGTTTACGATTTTCTTTACAGACAAACCAGTATATGATTTTGAATCTGCTAAACAGTCTGACCTGCAGTTATTTGCTAAATATTTCCAAGCTATGTTAAAGCGGGGAGTGTATCTGGCTCCATCTCAGTTTGAGAGCTTGTTCGTTTCAACTGCATTAACAAACGACCATATTGATACAATCATCAAGGCTAACTATGAATCATTGGAAGAGATTCTGGTAACAGCTTGATCTTTATTATTCCGAATACATCAACAAAGCCCTGAATGAAGGGCTTTGTTTGTTTATAAATACTTTATTTGTACTTTTCCTTCAAAGAATACGTCTTTACTTTTATAATACTTCTTACATAGGAAAAACTATCATCTGTTTTGTATGAAAAGAATTGCCTTTCTCTGCCTTTTTATTTTACAAGGAATATTAGCTATTGCCCAGCAAAAAGTTACGTGGAATGGAAAACAATGTGCTGTTGTACTTACTTATGATGATGCTTTGAATGTCCATCTCGATAACGTAATTCCTGTTCTGGACTCTGCAAAGTTGAAAGGTACATTTTATTTATCTGGCTATTTTCCCGGTTTTAGGCAACGAATCACAGATTGGCGTAAAGCAGCTGCCAATGGACATGAAATGGCTAATCATACATTGTTTCATCCTTGTATTGGACAAATACCTGGAAGAGAGTGGGTAAAACCTGAATCGAATATGGGAGTCTATTCTGTTACACGTATGGTAGATGAAATCCGAATGATGAATGTTTTGTTGCAAACTTTGGATGGAAAAACACAACGGACATTTGCTTACCCATGCGGTGATACCAAAATCGGAGATGTAGCATATCTGGATTTGATGAAGGATGATTTTGTTGCTGCCCGTGGGGTAAAGCCTGAATTTTTGTCACTCGGCCAGATTGATCTAATGAATGTAGGAGCAGTGGGAGTCAATGGAGAGTCAGGAGAACAATTGATTGCTCTTGTAAAGAAAGCAATGGAAACTAAAACGTTATTAGTATTCTTATTTCATGGAGTAGGAGGAGAACATAATCTCAATGTGTCTGTTGATGCACATCGAAAGCTAGTACATTTTCTTCAGCAAAATCAGTCGCAGATTTGGGTAGCTCCATTTCTCGAAGTAACCCAATATATAAAAGAAGCTCAACAGAAAATGAAAAAGGGAAACAAATAGAGATTGTCTCCCCTAAATAAGCGACTCTATTTTTGTGTCGGTTTACTATTGGTTTTTAGATAGCGTTCTGCAAAAGAAATAAATGTTGGCCAGTTAGGCCCATTGGTATGTCCACCACTATGTTGACGAAACGCAATGTCTCCTGAGAGTAAAGCGGTCTCAATAGGAGGGAACTCTGTAGTGCCCAAGTCTTTTTTACCCACTAGTTTATAAACAGATCCCGCATAAGCAGCTCCTAAAAACATACCTTTGGCATCTACCCAGCCTCCTTCTACCTGGAGAGACCCACTACCAACAAAAACGGGGCGGGGAGCACATAAAGCTACTAGTTCATGCGAATCTATAGGTAGATCCTTAGGTGTGAGTGGCCCTGCATATTTAATAAAATTACCAGCCATCCAATGGTATTCACCCGATGATGCGACATTTTCTACCTGTTCCCCATACATTCTTCTGTGTAATTTAGCCCCTCCTTCTCCTGATGAGCCTACAAACGCAATAGCAAAGCGGGAATCATAAGCCATAGTCACAAGGGCCGCTTTTCCATAGCGAGACAGACCTTCGATACCTACCTGTTTTGCATCTACGGCAGGATCTGTTTGCAGATAATCCAATGCTCGGCTCGCTCCCCACGCCCATGCACGCAATGCTCCCCAATCATCAACCTTACGTGGCTGGCCTTTATTTACTAACCCAATAATACCTCTGGTCAGGCTATCTCCTTTATCTGCCTGTACACTGGTTGGAATTAAGATTGCATAACCCCATCCTTTTTCCAGTACTTGCTGTTGCCAAGAAGGTGCAGGTGGACCTGCAGGAGCCGGCGGACGAAAACCGGGCGGGAATACAAAACTAAATTCCATGAGTAATGGGACGGGACTTGGAGCATTGACAGGAGTAGTGACTGTCAGATCGATATTGACAGAGATTAGTGGATAATCTGAATTATCTACATGGCCTATAAGTTTTTTAGTCAGAGCTAGAATTTTTCCTATTGTATCAATTTTAGTTTGTACAATTTCCCATCGTACTTTAGGCGTATGGGCAGGAACCCGTCCATAAATTTCTTTGTCAAAATCTTCTACAATCTCAGGTCTGCGTTGTGTCCACCATTGTTTGGCTGTAGTTATTTTCTTTCCATTTTTTAGTACTAATGGGTCTGGCAAGTTAGGATACGGATTTGCCTTAGTTTCGTCAAAGTTAGCTGCATTGGGGGATTGAGGGTTGCCATCCGGGCCTCTTCGTATGGAGGTAATTCCCAACAAGTTCATTAGTCGCTTATGATCTTGCTCAGCTGTAAGTTGTACAGGTGGAGGTAGAGATGAAGTGGATTGGCCCATAATGGGTAATGAAAACAATATCCACATAAAAAGCAGATATAGCTTTGTTATAGAAAGAGATCTCATTTGTGAAAGAGGTATAAGTAGGATCGTTGAGTGATGTATACTAACTAAATGAAACTATCGAAAATTACAGAAATCGATTACAAAGTGTCTGCTTTTACCAGCCATTTTATACTATTTAATCTACTAATTAGCAGTAACATATTATGATAGTGTGAATGCTTCAGACTATCGTTCTCTGAATATGTAGATTAGTGTTTGATTGTAGTAATAAAACAATATTTGTTAGCTATAAACTTCTTTCTGAAGAGATTGTGTTCACTTTTTGTTTTCCTAGACACCAATCAGAAAAATAGAAGACTTTCTGTTGAAAGTTGATCAGTTAGAATGAAATATTATTTTGAAAATCAGTTTGCTAAAAAGCAAACATATATAAAACTCATTGTTCAGGTATTGTTCTTTTTATTGACTCATTTTATGTCACAGGCCCAATCAAAAATATCACCCCGTAATCAGGCTGTAGATGCTTTAAATGACTATGTACACTATACTAATGAGACGATTCATGCTCTTTGGCCTATTTATGAGGAGCTAATGAATTTTAATCTGCAGCTAAACTATTATAGTGAAGAGAAATCCAAATTTCTTTCGTTTCAGAATGAGGATCACTGGAATAAGTCTTCCTCCTATGAAGTGATTCCTGCTGAGATCTATCAAAAATGTATGACGGGTCATTCTGCTTTATCTGAAACGGATCGCAGAGTGCTGAATCAAAGATTATTGGTTCTGAAAGAAACAGTTGACCGTATTCAGCTTAGTCGGGATTCTATCTGGCATTTTGTCCAGGAAAAGATTTATTTACAGAGAACAAATATTGCTTGGGCTTATCGGCAGTTGGGGTTATTGGAGAAGTTATTTAATCAGTACGATCAGGCAAAGGACAACTTGTATGCTACTGTGCAGCAAGTATATCTTACTCACTATAAACCTGCCAATACCAATCATAGAATTGTCGCAATGGCCGATAAGTTTCAGCCTGCTATCCATTGGTGCAAGCTTATTCTGGATGATCTGGATAATGAAGAAACCAGCAAGATATCATTCTATGTACAGGAACTGGAAACACTTATTGAGAACTACAAAACTCATCAGGATGAGAATCTTCAAGGTTTATATCGTTTTGGGTCAAGTAATGGATTAGATCCCTACTGGCGTTATGAGAGAGTGGTAAGAAATCTGGAGGCTATTGTGTCTCGTTGTCATAGTTTTTTGACCAGTGAATGGCGGGAGAATAATTATAAACCTTATTCGAAGGCGTACTATTACTATAACAGCGAGATTATTAATAAATATAACCGCTATGGCTTAGGGCTCATTCGTTCTTACAATGATTTTATTGAGCTTGCTGATGGAAAAGGTGTTCAGAAAGAAGCTGAGATTCCGGACTATTATATCCAGAATAAATCTATTAAACTGGATGTTTCCACAACATTGTTGTTACATCAGGTAGAAGAGCCTCATCAATACAAAGTTTTTTATCCCAAAACCAATAAGCTGCAAGATAAACCTGCCATATCTGTAAAACCAGAGTCAGATAAAAAAACAGATGATGAGACATTGGAAGGATATGCAGACAACCATCTGGTATTTTTACTGGATGTATCTGGTTCTATGAATAGTCACGAAAAGCTGCCTTTGTTAAAAGAAGCATTTTCCTATTTGTTGACCCTTACCCGACCAGAGGATAAAGTTGCCATTGTAAGTTATTCAGGTGATGCCCGAATCGAGTTAAATACAGTTTCCGCTACTGAACGTAAAAAGATTGAGTCGAAACTGGATAAACTAAAGTCGGAGGGGGGAACCAATATTCGCCGAGGAGTAAGTCTAGCCTATCAATTAGCTAACGAACACTTTATCAAAAATGGGAATAACCGGATTATTCTGGCGTCGGATGGTGAATTTGGTTTGGATAAGGCTACCGAAGCTATTATTCAGGAAAATCTGAACAGAGGAATTGTTCTGACTGTATTCTTATTTGGACAAACTAAAAATGAACATGTTATTGAGCAATTACAGCGATTGGCTGCATTAGGGAAAGGCAATTTTCAGGAGATTACTCCTGAAAATGCCAAACAAACCCTTTTGAAAGAAGCCCAGTCAATTAAGAAATAGTGATGGATTACTGGATAACCTTTTTGGCTTTGTCCAGTAGTCCTCCTCCTTCTTTTTTAAGATTATCCAGTGTTGCTGTAGTCTTTACTTTATCCAGTTGCTGTTGTATCTGTTCATTGTATCGCATCAAGGTAGCTACCTCTGGACGGGCGCCTGTGTATTTCTTCCAGTCAACTTTCTTCATTTGAGTAATAAAGTATTGTAGGGCTACTTTGCCCATAAACACTTTATCTGTAATGAGGTTCGATGCTTTGTTGTCTTCTTTGGCTTCCAGATACTCAATCCCTGAATGAAGGATGGCCTTATCCTCATTGCTGAAGATAGTACTCTTCTCCAGTTTCTTAAGGTTAGCAAGTGCAGTTTGATTGTCTTCCCTTTCCAGTGCTACATAGGTGGCAACCAGCCAAACCAATTCATCATTAAGACCAATAGCATTGGCATCCGATAAAAATGCCTCAAAATCCTGTAGTGCCATTGTCTTTTTATCCTCCCGATCCATTTTAATCCGGCTTAGTCCTCTACATATCAGGTTAATTCCATGTGCATAATGATACGTATCTTTATTTGTTCCTGTAGGGGGCAGATTCCGAAAGAAGCTATATTGATAGGATTGACCCTCTTTTTCCAGCCATTCATGATTACTGGTTAATTCGTGTTCGCTGAGATACGGAAAATCTTCTGTTATAAACAGAAGTCCCTTTTGCATTTTATATAAGCAACGCCTTTCCAGATTTTTTTCGTGTTCTGTATCTACCCGTGAACCTTCATACAAGGCAAGTTCTGTGCGACGTGCAGATGTATTGGCTGTACTTAAAAAAGTATGTTCCATATTATTGTCCCATCCGAAAAGTTCTGCATAGGATATATTGGTATGGCTCAAAGCAGGTGTTTCACCTGTATGCATTTTGAAGAATGTTTCCAGCAGTGTTGGATAGGTATCTTCGTCTGTAGTAAGAGCAAAATCTTTTAAGTCATTATATTCCTTGTAGGCCAGTACCATATCTTCCAGCGAGATATAGGTAGTATCATTTTTGGTAGTATCAATTGCTTGGAGAATACGTGAATTGATTTTCTGTAAATGTTCTGAGCCAGGGATTTGTTTAGCATTCTCAGCTGTTTGAGTACGAAGGACTATCTTAAAAAGTTTGTAGAATAATACAGATTGGCTTTCTAGTTTCTCTTTCAGTTTAGTGCGCTCTAACTGGAGTAATTCCTCATCACTTTTCTGATGACAGGATATGCAAAGAAAAATGCCAAGGAGAGATGATAGATAAAAAAACGATTTAGATCTCATGAAAAATTTATTTAATTAAATAGATAGGTGGTAATGAGTATCCCCTCAGACTTTTATGCAAACCTGAGGGGACGTATATAACAATGTTTGAAAAAATTACTGTTGTTTTCCTCCAAACAATACAACCAATAGAATGATAATTGCCAGGCCAAATACAATGGCAAGGAATATTTTCCAGGCACTGTAAGGACGTTCGCCTTGTACCTCACCTGTACTGCCATTGATCATGAATCGGTACACTTTGCCGTTGTATCGATAAGCACTTAGCCAAATAGGCAATAAAACATGTTTGAATGTAATTTGTTTATACTTAGGACTTAGTGACGTAATTTGTTGTTCATCACCTCCAATATCCTGACATACTGTAGCACGAATCGGTCCATCCATAATCTGCTTGGCTTCCTCAAATCCCTGCTTTACATCGACATGATATGTTTCAGTCCGAAATCCACTCAAAAAACGTTCGTCAAAAGGAACCAGTTGATCCAATGCCCAGGGTTCAAGTGCCCGAAGATAATCCTCTGGTAATGAAGTAGTACCTTCTACAAGTACATCGTCGAAGGAGTTATGAACTTGTCCAGATGCATAGCTCCATCGGATTTTACGTACTTGCTGCCGTTTCTCAACCATTTTTCCATTCTCATTTACCATAACAGTTTCTGTTACATAGTAGTAATCACCTCTTTGTCCTGTATAGTTACTGTCTGTCTCGCAATCATATGTCCAGTAAGGGATATACATACCACTAAGCCGCTCCTGATTATCTGCAAATTTGACAAGGTCATTGGGGGCAAACCAAAGACTGGAAAGCCATCCTTTAAATTTGCCGAATGCTGTTTTCTGATCAATCTTAAAGGGTAACAGCGACTTAGGCTTTAGCTGTGTACTTAAACTACCTGTACCTACAACCAGAGCTGAACCACAGAAGGGACAATTGTCAGAAGTAATACCTGGTTTCAGTGAGCTCTCTGCTCCACAAGCATTGCATTTTACAACGGCTACCTGTTGAGTTTCGGTTGCTGGTGAGGACTGGGTGAGAAAATCTTCAAAATCCAATTCCTGAATAGTCTCTTGTGAATCCTCTATTACATTATCTGCACCACAATACTCACAGGTCAGATGGTGAGTTCCCGGTTTAAAAACCAGATAAGCCCCACAAGATTGGCATGGAAATCGAAGAGTTTGAGAGGTAGACGTTGAATCCATAAAGAAATAATATTGGACAATAAATATGAGTCAGGTAGTAGATTCAGAAATAGAAAGTTTTTAACCCAGATAACACAAAGTAACACAAAGTAATCATTTAAAGTACTACCTGTGTAAGGTGTTGAATAAGAATACCCGATATTTTGCAGATGGTTTATTGCATATTGCAAATCATAAATAAAATCTGTATATATAAAAGAAGTTATGTGTATTAGGAATAACATATACTTAAAAATCAGTATATTATAGTAAAAAATGCGATATTGCAGCTCTAATGCCTTGGATATAAAGGACAACGATACTTAATAATATCCGATTCGTATTTCCATCTTTTCTTTTACTCACAAAAAAGAAAGTTTGTATATGGAATACATCACATCTCAGGTTCTTTCGTTATAAAAATATACTAGTATTTGGAATACTATTTCAAACCTGCAAAAATATGTACTACGATAAAAATCTTGGAACCAGACAAAAAGCACTGAAAGTTAATCTGGACCGCCGAATCTATGGATCATTTGCTGAGATTGGTGCTGGTCAGGAAGTAGCCGCTCAGTTTTTTAAAGCTGGAGGGGCTTCCGGAACAATCGCGAAAACAATTTCTGCATATGATATGACGTTTAGTGACGCGATCTATGGGGTAGAGGAGAGCGGAAGATATGTAGTAGAATCTCGTTTGACTAAGATGCTACATCGCGAGTATAATCTGTTGCAAATGCGGTTAAATGAAAAAAGAGGGGCTGAGTCTACCTTTTTTGCCTTTGCTGATACTGTAGTTGCATTAAACTATCAGAAAACGAATGAGGGGCATGGATGGATTGGCCTGCGGTTTCAACTACAACCAGGAGCCCCTTACAATGACGTGATTATGCACGTTAAAATGCTGGATACTGAGAACTTATTGCAACAACAGGCGCTAGGAGTGGTAGGTGTGAATCTGATATACGGTTGTTATTATTATTATAAATCTCCAGAGACATTGTTGTTATCCCTGATGGATGATTTATCGCCTGAACGATTGGAGATTGATATGATTCGTTTCACAGGACCTGATTTTGTCAATGTCGATAATCGGTTGATGAGTCTTTATCTGGTAAAGAACGGATTTACAAATGTGGCTTTGTTTGGACCAGACGGAAATGTATTGCAACCATCAGAAGCATTATACAAACGTAATATTGTTTGTATAAGAGGACGCTTCAGACCTGTAACCCATGTGAATCTGGATATGTTGGAGAATGGTGTGAAGCAGTTTCTGGAAGATCCGGAAGTGAATCCTGAGAAGGTAGTAGTATTGTCGGAGCTTACTCTCCACAACCTGAAGCATGGACAGGAAATCGATGAAAAGGACTATATGGACCGGGTGAATATTCTGGCGTCTCTCGGACAAACAGTTATGATCTCTAACTATCAGGAGTATTATAAACTGGTAGCCTATCTGTCAAAGATTACAAAGTTGAAGATTGGTCTTATCTTAGGAATGAGTAATCTGGAATATATCTTTGAAGAAAAGCACTATGAATTTTTGCCTGGCGGTATTCTGGAAGCTTTTGCGACTTTGTTTAGCCGCAAGGTAAAACTATATGTATATCCGATGATGCAGCCCGATGGTAAACTATATTCCTGCACTGATTTTACGTTGCCTCCCAATCAGATTGACTTGTTTGAATACTTGTTAGCCAATAATAAACTGGAAGCTATTCGTGATTTTGATGAAAATCTGCTTCATATCATTTCTGATAACGTATTGGCTATGATTAAAGACGGAATAGATGGCTGGGAAATTATGGTACCGACCCAGGTTGCCCGTATTATCAAAGAACGAAACCTGTTTGGTTATACCAGTAAAACACATTATACCAATGTTTCAGAGATCGTAGCACCTGCTTCTGAAAATGAAAGCAACGACCCAAGTTTTTCATTTTAATTAGTCTCTGAATCTACTCGAATACTAATAGTTGTGATCATTTCTCTTATTGCTGCAATGGATCTGAACAGGGCAATTGGCTACAAAAACCAGTTGCCCTGGAAGCATTTACCCGCTGATTGGGATAATCTGAAAAAGGTAACTGCTGGAAAAAAGATGATCATGGGACGGAGAAGTTATGAGTCCCCGGATCGTCTTTGGTCTGAGGCTGGCAATGTTGTCATTACAAGGCAACCAGATTATCAGACGGATAAGGGATTTTTAGTTGCTGACACTCTGGAAAAAGCACTCCAGTTGGTTGGAGATGTGGATGAAATCTTTATCTTGGGAGGGGAGGAGATCTTTCGTATAAGTCTACCTTTAGCAGATAGAATTTATCTGACTATTGTAAAAGGTACCTTTCAGGCAGATGCCTTTTTTCCGGAATTTATAGTAAGTGATTTCCAGATAATACAACATGACGATCATCAGGCAGATTCTGAGAATCCCTATGATTATACATTTATCATTTATGAGCGGAAGTAGATCATAAATACCTAAAAACGTTTAAGCTGGTTTGGTTCAAATGTCCATTCCGGTGTGATTAAGTCTCCTGCAAAGTTTGTGTTATACCAGGGGCTCATTTCTGAATCAGTTGGATTGCGCAGAATTTGGGTTTCCTGTGCAGGCATGTAACTTTGGGCTAGCAGAAATACTTTTTCTCCTGTTTTTTTATTCTGAGCCATATCTACAACAATAACAGCATGTCCAGGTGAGCCTCCTTTAATAAATACATCACCTATTTGAATATTCTGTACAGAGGGAACAGTTTGTAACTCCTTACTGAGTGAAAGAGTACCTGCATACATGAAAACCAAATCCATGTATTGACGGAATGTAGAATAACTATAGTCTTTTTTCGCCTTTTTAGTCCAGATCACTTTATTCCCTTTGACAGACGCACGATAGCCTTCTGCATATTGAGTATACAAAACATTATCACCATTGGTAAAATGAAAATGGATATCTGCATACTTTTTCTGCTGGTAAAGATGTTCAGCACGTAATCGCATTACAGCATCTGCGCATTGTTGCAAATCCTGAGTGCCAATTTCCATGTCTACTACCCCAATGTAGACATTGGCATTCTGTTTTGTACTTCCATTGTAATACTTAACAATTGAGCCATGATGCTTTAGCGGTAGATTTTGAAGATAATTGGCAAAAGAACCTGCCTGTGTTGTAAGTCTTTCGAAACCTGTGGGAGGAGTAAATCGTGTAGCAATAGTTTTACCTTGTGTAGAAACATATTGATCTCTGACTTGGCTATAAGATGATTGTATAAGGAGAATGAATAAACAAAGAGTTGGCAGGATTCGAATAAACATAGCCTAAGCAGGTAAATTATAAATACCTACATACGATTTCGAGTATAATTTCCAAATCGTATGAAGGTAACTTTAAAAGAATAAGAATGATTAACCTGGAAGTGGAGGAGGCATTGATGCGAATAATGGAGATACGTCTGCCACCTCATGTGCTTTTTGCCAGGCTGCCATGCCTTGTTTCCACACCAACGTCTCACGAGTTAATGCGCCTTGCTGAGCCATTTCTTTCAATTTGTTCATATCAAATGGTCCCTGTTGTTGTCCATTAACAGCGATGAAGAAAGTTGCAGATGCAGGAAGTGGAGGTGGAGTTCCTCCTGCATTTGAGTTCACATTACTAAAGCTTTGCTGGTTCAGATTCATGTTCTGCGCCATTTGATTTGCCATGGCAAAGCCCATACCCATAGACGCTGCATCTGTTCCTGAACCTCCTTTTTCAAGACCATTTGCCATCTGAAATTGTGTATAGGCATTAAGATTACCTATAACACCCATACTGGTGCGTTTGTCGAGTGCTGCTTCAACTTCTGGTGGTAACGAAATGTTCTCTACCAGAAGCTTGGTAACCTTTAGCCCATATTCATTGAAATCATCATGGATGCGTTCAGTGATAAATTTAGATAGTTCATCATAATTACTTACCAGATCCAATGCAGGTATTTTTGCTTCTCCTAATATGTCTGCAAAACGGCTGGCAATCACATTGCGTAATTGCTCATTGATTTCGTCCATATTGAAATCTCCATCTGTTCCAACAATTTCAGTCAGAAAGCGGGTAGGATCTTCGGCATTGACACGAAATGCATACGTTCCGAATGCACGTAATCGCATAGGTCCAAATTCCTGATCTCGTAGCATGAGTGGATTTTTGGTACCCCATTTCTGATTGGTAAACTGTTTGGTATTGATGAAGTATACTTCTGCTTTGAATGGACTATTGAATCCATATTTCCAACCACGCAGAGTGGATAAAATAGGCAGGTTTTGTGTAGTGAGTTCGTAAGTACCAGGCTTGAATATATCAGCAACTTTCCCTTCATTGAGAAATACCGCAATCTGAGATTCCCGTACAATCAATTTCGCTCCATTCTTAATCTCGTTCTGATAGCGTGGAAAGCGCCATACCAATGTGTCATTGGTAGGATCAAGCCACTCAATAATATCAATAAATTCATTGGTTAGTTTATCCCAGAGTCCCATGATAATAATGATTTAAAAGTGAATGAGTATCAGATTTTCATTAATTGAAACAGAAATATATGCCTGCGTGGCAAGATACTATTTTTAATGTTAATCGGAATAGGAAGAAAAGGTAAACTCTCAATCACACTCTTTACTAGCAGTTTGATGACAGTAATGTACATAAAAGGATTATTTCTGTTGTCGGTTACTGTTTAACTGAGAGGTAGATGGGGGTACTTTATTAGGAGTTTCACTCTCTGCAGGTTTTTCTGGCTCACTGCGTTCTTTACGTTTAGAGTGAAATAACTCCCATAACGAGTTAAAACTTTCTGTGTGTAATAAGCTAAATCCTGCTACTACACCTGTAGTAGTAGTAGATGTTGTTCCGAGTATATTCTGAGAGTTGCGGTTAAACATCTTTACACGCAACGATCCGCTCTTATTTAAAATATACTCAATAGTCCAGTCACCTATTACACTCACTGCTCGTGCTGTTGGGTCTGTGGTACTTTGTACAGTGGTAAATCCTCCATCTCGTGTGATACGCAATCTTCCATCCAGCAGTGCATAACTTAATCGTAGTTGGAGTGCATTCCATGCATCCGAATCCAAGCCATTGAGGTTGAGGTCTACTTCCAGATTTTCATTTACCTGAGATGCCCAGTAACTGAGTTGATTGGTAAGAAGCTCACTAATACTACTGGTGACTGTACCTTGCCCCAGCCCACTAAAGTTTTCAGCAGAAAGTCTTTGTAAGATCAGAAGACTGAACACTTGCTTATTGAGCTCTTGTTCATTTACAGAGATACGGTTTTTGAAATCCATCACATTCACATAAAACTGTGAATTCTGAGGGAAATTTTTAAAGTCTATACCCAGTCCGATTTTTGGAGATAAAAGATTACCAGTTAGTCTCATTTGCACAGTTACCGGATAATGCTTACGGGCTTCCATCTGCTCCTGCGCCGAAAGTTTATTTACATCACTGGTAATAATAGGTAGAATAGAAGCTGACTGTGTATAGATAGCATTAATATCCAGAATACCACCATAAGGATCTCCTGACCAAGAGACAGTTCCTCCAGGTTCAATAGTAAATGCCTTATTAACAGCATTCAGAAGGGTAAAGTTATAAGCCCCTTTATTGATTGTATAGTTACCAAACATGCGGAAATCTCCTTTCGTATCAATTTCCATTCTGATACGTCCACTCCCATTTCCACGTATGATGTCACCGGCTTTTTCATCAAAAATGATTTCGCACCATGCATCTGGGGTAATATCAAAATTAAAATCCATTAACACACCTGTAAGATCGACCTGTTCTCTTTTGTCTTTTTCGGTTAGGGTTGCAGATGGTTTTGTCTTGGTCGCAAAACTGATAAAATCCTGTTGGGAGATAGTACGCGTGTCGGAGATTGGAATTGCTATTTTTGTTCCCTTATTACTTCGTGCATTGGCTCGTATGGTTAAATTTTCAATAGCACCCAGCAAAGACAAATCTCCAGTTACATAGGCTGTTCCATAGAATAGATCATTATCTTTTAATGTCGTGTTCAAAACCTTAAAGTTCCGCATACGACCTGTGAGGCTTAATACGAAATTTTTGAAACCATCATGAAACACACCACCATTGATTAATGCAATATTTTCATCTTCATCCCGGAGTTGCAGATTCTTAACTCCGATTTCATTGCGGCTAAAATGAACTTTATCATCAAAGTAATAGAATGTGTTCAAATAGTTATAACGGAACCTTCCATTATAAACATTGACCTCGCCACTGAGTATAGGTGTAGTAATAGTTCCTGTTAAGCTTAATGTTCCACTAGCTGTACCACCCAAACGGGATACCTGTTCCTTAAAAAAAGGTTCTAATATTTCCAGGTTAGCTCTATCCAGAATAATCTGCATATCCATTGCATTTTCTGCAGCTTGTGGATTATATATTCCATACAAGCGTACAATTCGTTGATCCATGCGATAGACCTGATAATTTGCATTAATATTCTGTGTTTCCTCATTCCAGTGTGATTCTCCGATAATATCACCTACCAGAAATTTGTCGACAACCAGTTCCTCAATGGTAAGCTCACTTTCAATACTTCTGTTTTTATAAAAATCTTTGATTTCAATAAATCCATTAACGGCTCCTCCCAGTTCATGGTCAACAAGCGGATTGAGAGCCTGAAGTCCAAATTCTTTCAAGGAAAGACGTAATGCTTTTGTTGAATCTTCAGAAAGCGTTCCGTCTAAACTAATAAATTGATACTGGTTTGTAAATTGGAGATCATTAAAATTGATATTACGATTTTGGATAGTAATCAGGTTAGTAGTATCTATATGCCATACATTTTTAAAAATCTGAAAATGCGAAGGCTTAAACTTTAAGCTAATCTGATCAGACTGGAATTCGACATCACCACGCAGATCTGCATAATTAGAATTGCTGGACTGCTGTATCTTACTCGAAAATTCAATATGTTTTCCATTCCATACAGCTTCTAACGCCATATTCTCAGTTTGTGTAGCACCAATTTTCTGCTTTTTAGATTGCAGATAGGTTACAGCTAGAACTGTTGTTGAATCTGATAGTTTTGAGCTGTTGACATCTACTTCATTAGTATAGAAAATATTATTTTTATAGGAGAGAGTATCAATGGTAGAATGCAGAGATACACGAGCAGAACGGCCCTGTGAAAATGAACCTTCTATCGTTGTATTTCGTGATATAGACCAGTCTGGGTAAAACATAAGTAATACTGGATTAATATCCCTGAGAAACACATTGTAATCCAGACTATAACGTGGTCCTTTGTTTTTCTCCTTACTGCTATAATATCTCTTAATCTCTTTTGCGTTATTACTAAAATTGAGTTGGTATTCTTTTATCAAGTTCTGAAAGTCTGTACTTAGACGTGTAAAGTCAAAATTACCTTCAGCATCTATATTGGCGAAGCTGGAACGAATATTGAAAATTCGCTGTCCTGAATCTTTAACTGAATGTATTTGTAACGAATCAATAACAAGATCTTTATTATTATAGAGTACATAGCCGTTTGTAAAAATGGCATCACCTACAATATCATCAAGTTTCAGCCCCCGACTGTTGATGTGAAGTTGAGTACGGATGGTAGCATCTTTAGAGGTAAGATTCAATGCTTTCAGGTCAGCTTTCTGAAGATCTGCCTCAATATTGACTAAATTGTGGTTATTTCTCAGATCTATTTCTCCTTTGGCATCAAATATAAGATTGGTATCTTTTATAGATAGACTACCATTAAATTGTTGTTTGCTTAATTTACCATCTACTGTAATAGCATTGTAGTCATATGATTTATAACCCAGCCGACTAATATTAGCTTTTAGTTGCAGATTGGCATCTTTCATTTTAAGACCCTCACCTTCAATTTCTCCATCCATATCGAGATGTTGAACTACTTTAGGCTCTCCTAAAAATGCTCCTAAGTCAAAGTTTCGTGTGGTTAGATGTCCTTTGTAAGCTGTATTGGTTTTATTTTTCAGGTTAATATCTGAAATAATTGTTCCCAAGTCTGTATCAAAGGTGCCATTGGCAACAAAGTCTTCTGGGAAACCTAAGAATTTACCTGATAAGCGAATTGTACCAAATTTTCGAGATGTCCGAAACGACGAACTATCAAGATACTGTTGCAGATCAGTGATAACTATTACAGATGGTTTGAGGTCAAAATCTATTAACGTCTCTTTGAAATTAGGAAGTCCTTCAAAACTAATATTTCCATTGATTCTGCTTTTTTCTCCAAATTGCAGATTGGCATTCCGGAGACGAAATCTTCCTACCAGGCCATTAAAGTGACCCGATACAGACCAATATTCTTCATACCGGTTTAGGTATGGTGCAAACAAAGCCAGATCTTTTGAATAGATACGAGTCTCGTTAAGATCTGCATTCATAAATGTTTTCTCTACAAAGTCACTCAGATCAGCTGGTCTGTCATATTTGAATGCAATACGTTCCCTGATAGTACTATTGCCAATGTCAAGTCTTAACTGGGCAAGTTCTATTATATGTTTAGTATACAGAAAGTTTGTAGAGAGTCTATGAATATCAAGGTTGGTATGATTATCCTGTCCCTGAAGGTTCTCGACAGTGGTTTGGACAGTATCTGCTACAAAACGTAATTGATGTGCTACGGCCTGTATGCTATCAATGGTAAAGTGATAATAATCAAATCCTTCCCGGATAGTGTCTTCGCGTTGATCATTATAGGAGAACTGTACATTATTAAGCCAGGCTTGATCAATCTGAAAAATCGGTGCGGGACCTACCCGTTTGGTTTTTCGTGGAGGATTTAAAATGCTATCAACAGTAGCAACAAATTCGTCTATATTTAATTCGTTTGTTTTTTTACTCTTTATTAATCGAACGTGTGCATTTTTCAGGATTACTTTATCAATGTAAATATTTTTGCCATCGATCAAAGTTGACCATTTAAAATCAACCTGTACTTCTCCTGCCTCAATCATTCGTTGATTTTCGCGATCCAAAATGTTAACATTGCGCAAAACTACATAGTCTGGCCAGCGAATATTGAGATAATCGACATAAATGGGGAAGCCTACCTTATCTGATAAATATTTTGTCGCGTGACCAGCCAGATATGTTTGTACTGTAGTTGTTTGTAAGGCAGCAAGAATCCCCAATACCACTAATAACCATATTGGTATTGAGTAAACAATTCGTGCAATAAATTTCTTAACAAACTGCCACATTCTAGGTATGTACTTTCTATCTGAACTTAAGTCAGTATTTTATTTTTGATGGTTTGTACACAGGGTTATAAAATGGAATACTTTTGTGTTTCTATAGTGCCTGGTTCAAATTTTCTCAGCTAAATCTATAAACGTAGGATATCTCGTATATATTGAATTTTTTACTTTCAAATCTCGTTCCAAGATAACAAATAATGAAAGAAAATAGTATCTTTTTTAGTAAGATACTTATTCATTAAGCTGAATCACAGATGTACCATTTGGACTATATTTCTATTTTATTTCCGAACGGACATACTGACTGTAAAATTATATGATTATTCTTGCTATTGAATCCTCTTGTGATGAAACTTCTGCTGCGGTATTGAAGGATGGAAAAATTCTTTCCAATGTGATTGCTACTCAGGCAATTCATCAAAAGTATGGTGGTGTTGTTCCTGAATTAGCCTCTCGGGCTCATCAGCAACAAATTATTCCTGTTGTTGAAAAAAGCTTAACAGATGCACAAGTAACAAAAAGTGAATTGAGTGCTATTGCATTTACCAGAGGACCTGGATTATTAGGTGCATTATTGGTAGGGACTTCTTTTGCAAAAGCTATGGCTTTAGGGTTAGGTATACCCTTAATTGATGTCCATCATATGCAGGCGCATATTCTGGCTCATTTTATTGATGATCCTCAACCCAAGTTTCCATTTTTGTGTCTGACAGTTAGTGGAGGGCATACACAAATTGTGAAAGTGACAGATTATCTGAGTATGGAGATTATTGGCCAGACTCAGGATGATGCGGTGGGTGAGGCATTTGATAAAACTGCCAAACTATTGAACTTACCTTATCCAGGAGGTCCTCTGATTGATAAATATGCTCAGGTAGGAGACCCACTTCGATTTTCTTTTCCTCAGGTAGAAATGCCTGGATATGATTATTCATTTAGTGGAATAAAAACTGCCTTTATGTATTTTCTGAAAAAAGAAACTACCAGAGATGAAGCCTTTATCAATGAAAATCTGGCTGATATCTGTGCAAGTATTCAGCATACACTAGTCCAGATTTTACTAAGAAAACTAAAAAAAGCGTCTAAGGAAACAGGTATACGTGAAATTGCAATTGCGGGAGGTGTATCCGCAAATAGTGGTCTTCGTAAAACACTTCAGGAAGAAGGCCAAAAATATGGCTGGAATGTATATATTCCCAGATTTGAATATTGTACAGATAATGCAGCGATGATCGCTATAGCTGCTTACTATAAAGCTCTAAAAGGAGATTTCTGTGGGCAGGCGGTTAGTGCTTTGCCTCGTATGACCTGGTAAAAGTAACTTCAGCAGACTTTGTGATATGTATAAAGAAGCCATCAGCAGAAGTAGTCTTATTATCTATGCTGATGGCTTGGAAGAGTTTACATATGCTGATGTATATACAGCTTTCAAGAAAGCTTATCACTTATTTTCCTTTGGGATCAACCTGATATGCCTGACGTTTCTGTTGCATTTTAGAACCAAAAGAGAAGCCTACATGTATATTTGCATAAAATCCTCTGGTTTGTAAAGATGGACGAAAGCCTAGTTCTGCTCCGTATGTCCAAGCAAGCTCACGATTAAACAGTCCTTCCATACCTAAACGAAATCCCAGATGTTTTAGCTTTACATTTGATACCGGATATATCTCATTGAAGAGAATCTGGCTGGTTTCTACCTTTTTATATTGAAAGGTTACATCTTCTACCTGTACAAATGGTGCATAAATAATATCAGCATAAGCTGAGAAGATAAGGTCATTGGTCGCTACATCATATTTTTTAGGCTTAACTACTAGATTGCGGATACGAGTAAGCTGAAAGCCTGTAAATAGGCCCCCGGATTGAACATTAGTATATAACTGCGCATTGGTTTGTAACATATTACCAGTTGAACTAACTAAGTTAACGTTTTGCTTGTCTAACGCATAGCCTAAATTGGTTGAAGAACTCCAGTAATATCCACCTGCTCTAATACCCATTATTTTTCGTACTTTGGATGCTACCTTAATATATTCAGGTACTGATGATGCCCACTTTCTATCACTATATCGATTTGTATATACTACAATCTTCGATTCTCCTGAGGCTTCTTCGTCTTTAAAGTGATAGGTAGCTCCTAATTCCAGATAATAGTATCCATTCAATTTATTGAGTGTGATGCGCGTAGTGTCATCATCGATTTTCATTGAGGCGTTTTTTGTGCCACTAAGTTTTGAAAAATCTGAGAATCGGGCGTAAGTTGTTCGGGCATGTGCGTGAAAATCAAATTTGTTTTTCCAGAAATAATTAACTTGAGCACCAAATCCTACATTAAAGTCTGTGGTAAAGGCATCTACATAAAATGGATAAAAGTTTAACCACATCTTATTGATATCATACGGATCATCAAACTGCAATTCGTACTCGATATCTGTTTTATCTGCTGCTGTTTTACTTTGTGCTTGCAATGTTTGAATTCCACCAGATAAGAAAGCACAGACAATAAGATAAAGTATATTTTTTTTCATATCTATAGCTGATATAATTAGTAAGCTGTTGGGGGTTAATCAACGGTCTAAAATTAACTCCTATCAGGCAGCAGTTTTCTTTAAAATCAGTCGAAAAGTTACGCAGATACAGATTTGACCAACATTTCAGGGGAAAGAAGTGGTTACCTGATGGCTGATGTAGATAAGAGGCTATCAGATATTGATTTTTTTAATGTAGATTTGAGTTCCCACTTATATAGAAAGAAAAATAGCTATGTAAAACATGGGCTATTACAGATAATTGAGTATAATTTTCTGTATGGGGGTACTATGGAAGATACTTACTAGTCTATATGCACGAAACACATCGCAAACAATTTATTTGTCCCAATTGCCAGCATATTTTAAGTGAAGCAGATAACTTCTGTGCACGATGTGGGCAGGAAAACACAACAAAGGTTATTTCTTTTGGTACTTTGGTATATGAAGTTGTCAGTGACTTTGTTTCCTGGGATTCCCGATGGTTTCAGACTGTAGTTCCTTTTCTATTCAAACCAGGGTATCTGACCAATGAATTTATTAGTGGAAAGCGTATGCGATATATGCCTCCTCTACGCTTGTATTTCTTTATCAGTGTGATTTGCTTTTCTATTATAGCTTATTATACTGCCAAGGAGAATAAACATGATGAACGTAAAGAACAAGCTTTGAAACAGGAGCAGGCAGATTCGATCCGAAATGCAGTAATACGGGAGTTGCCAACAGATATTCCTGCCTCTCAAAGAGAACAGATTAAAAATGCATTGCAGAATCTGACATTAAATGAAAAACTGGGAGGATTTATTGATGAAGCTATTAAAAAAGGAAAGAAAGACAGTAGTAATACTAACGAGGATTCACTAAATCTGGATCTTGGAGAAGATTTTATACCTGCTAAAGAAGGAAAGAAAAAGGCGAAGACAAATTTTAAATGGAAACCTGCTGCCAAAAAAAGTAATGATGATAGCAATCAGAATGATGAAGATAAAATTGATGATGACGAAGATGACTCTAGTGGTAAATTTGGCGAGTTAGGCCTGTTAACAAAGCTGGTAAAGAATCCTGCACTATCTGAAAAAGATATATTGGACTCGTTGCGTTGGGAGGACAATTACTGGAATCGGATGAAAATAAACAGATTGTCTCGCTGGACTGATGGAAGTAAGGAGGAGTTTATCGCTGAGATGTGGGATAAGGCTCCCATTTTTATGTTTGTGATGCTTCCATTTATGGCTATGGTAATGAAATTTCTCTATATCAGAAGGAAACGGTTATATATTGAACATCTGATATTTATGTTGCATTTACATGCCTTTATGTTTTTTCTGATTGCTATAGATATTGTGTTGAGTAATGAATTTGAAAACCTTAATCCGAGCGGTATAATTGTTCCTTTGATCTTACTTCATATTTGGGTGGCTTTCTATAAAGTGTACAAGCAGGGATGGTTTCGTACTTCTTTTAAAATATTTACCTTTTTGTTTCTATATTCTATTGTATTCTCTACTCTTGCAATAATTGGTCTGGTAGTAGCTGCTGCTATTTATTAGGATTTATGGTCTTGTTGTTATAAAAATATCATTATAGAGAAATCTTTGTATTATTCCATTTTTTATCGCGTCCAGATTAAACAAAAGAATATATTACTTAGAAAAGGAAAGAAAGGATCTTCTTCTTTCTTTCCTTTTTGAGGGAAAACTTACCTATTTGCTTGATCATTAGTGAGTTCTATTATGCTTGTGTCGAACAGAAATACGTTATCTTCGCAATGCTACAGTATGAATCTGCATCTTTGAAAGATCCTGCATAATAAATTGAAGTTCAAAATCCAATGCACCAGCTACTTAAAACAGAAATACAGGTTTCAAATTTGAAGCTATGTTGGGTGCATGCTATTGGTGGATTTGTATTTTTCCTATTACTATCTTCTCAATCCTATGGGCAGATGTCTACTATCCGTTCCAAATGGGTATACCCACATGGCTTATTTCTGCCTATTGATACATTAAATATCGACCCTGCTTCTATAAAGGTTCTATATCCACAAGATGCTACAATACACACTACCTATTCTGCCACAAAAAATACATTACAATTTACCGGAATTCAGTTACCAGATTCTATATTAATTTCCTATCGTGTACTGCCTTTATTTCTGGCAAAGCCTGTGTATCATAGAGATCCTGATACATATGATAAGGTTGTGTATTTTGGAGGAATTGATCCTAATAGAAGGAATGCAAATAACCAGAGAGAAAAGAGAGAAGAATTTTTTGCTACAAAAGGTGTCCAAAAAACAGGGAGTATTACCAGAGGAATCTCATTTGGGAATTCCCAAAGTGTATTTGTAAACTCTGCCTTAAATCTTCAGTTAGAGGGGCAATTAACTGATGATATTGCTTTGAAAGCTATTATTTCAGATCAAAGTGTTCCTTTTCAACCAGAAGGTAATACACAAACATTACAGGAATTTGATAAAGTGTTTGTTCAGTTAAGATCAAAAAGCTGGCAATTGGCGGCTGGAGATATTGTTTTCCGAAATCCTCTTTGGAAGAATCGGATTTCGGAACCTTCTAGTTTTCTGCGTTATTACAAAAATGTGCAAGGTGTTGCTGCTGAAACGAACTATGAAGCATTAGGAGGAAGAGCTTATACCTCAATGGGACTTGCTGTTTCCAAAGGTAAATTTTTATCTACAGAGGTTACAGTTACAGAAGGTGTACAGGGCCCATATCGTTTAAGAGGAGCCAATAACGAGAAGAATATTATTGTCCTGGCAAACTCAGAACGTGTCTATCTGGACGGACGACTGCTCACAAGAGGTTTTAATAATGATTATATCATTGATTATAACACCGCCGAAATTACTTTCTCCACAACACTTGTCATTACAGCTTACTCAAAGGTTCGTGTCGATTTTGAGTATTCTGACCAGAATTACAGTCGATCTATTTTAACACTTACACATAAACAGGAGTTGGGTAAGTTTACATGGTTTACAAATTATTACAATGAGAAAGACAATCCCAATAAGTCGTTTACACTAGACTTGACTGAAGCTGATAAGATTTTATTGGGTCAAGTAGATAGTAAAGAAACTGCGGGATGGGTATCTGGTGTATCAGTAGTAAGTGAATATTCTGCTTCATTGATCTTGTATAAAAAAGTTGACACAGTATATAATGGAGAATCATATCCGGTATATATAAATACAACTGTTGCTTCAGATAAACTTTATAAGATTCAGTTTGGTGAAGTAGGAGAAGGGAAAGGTAATTATATAAAGTCCAGTACTACACTTAATGGACAGGTGTATAAATGGGTGCCTCCACTAAATGGAGTTCCGCAGGGAAGGTATGATACCTTACAGTCGGTTCCGTTACCTTCTCAAAGACGAATGTTGACAAGTGGATTGGAATATCAGCTAGGTAAAAATGAAACATTATATGGCGAAGTGGCTTTTTCAGAAAGGAATCTAAACCTTTTTTCACAGATAAACCAGCAAAGCAATACTGGAAATGCGTTTAAAATAGGATATACCAATCATGGAAAGGCTATTCCATTTATGCCGAAGTTGGAATGGTGGGGTAATGTGTCCTATGAGCAAGATAGTCGTACATTTTATGCAATAGATCGGTTCAGAGATGTGAATTTTGATAATGATTGGACTCTCACAGATACTACAGCCACCAAAGATCATATTACCAGTGTATTAGTAGGTATACGTAAAAATATTAACTTTAATCAACCTGTTAAACTGAACGGAAATCCGGTCAATGATGAACTGACGAAAGATCTATTAACAACACCTGCTGCTATACCTGCTATTAATCCTGTTCCTTCTTCATCTTTTACTCCGTCAGCTTCCAGTGATCAATTGGTATATCGCTTTAATCATAGAGACCGATCAGGCATTTTAAATGGACATCAGCATCGGTTAGATATTTCTAAGCAGATAAGACGATTACAATTAACTGCCAATGGTTTTTGGATGTATTCCAGACAACAGGAAAAATGGACTGACTGGCAAAGACTGCAAACAATTATAGAATACAAAGGTAAATATTTATCTCCCGGATATGCTTTCAGCATGGATAAGAACCGCATTATAAGCAGAATAATTGCTGACTCTGTTATATCAACTACTACTAACTTTGAGGAAAATCGTTTCTTTCTTCGAAATGGCGATTCATTGAAAGCTCACCTTCAACTCGACTTTGCGTTACGACAGGATTACCTGCCCTTTGAAGGCAGGTTGTATAAAAGTACATTTGCCCGTACTGCGAATATGAAGTTTCTGACTAACCAGAGATCACAAAATACATTACAGCTTAACTTAACCTATCGATTGCTGGAAGTTCAGAATACAAGTCTGGGACTGAAAAATAGTGAAACTATTATGGGGCGGGTAGACTGGAATAGCTATTGGTTAAAAAAGAGTATACGTTCTGAATTTTCTTTAACCAATTCTTCGGGACTAGTACCTAAAAGAGAATATGTTTATTTGCCAGTTCCATTGGGACAAGGCACACATACTTGGAGAGATGATAATGGTGATGGCGTTCAGCAATTGAATGAGTTTTATGAAGCTGTAAACCCTGATGAAAAGCAATATGCAAAATATTTTGTAGCTACCAGTGATTACATTCAGGCATTTGCTCAGAATATGAGTTATAGACTTAATATAACACCGCCGGTGAAGTGGAAAGCTGGCAATAGTATTTTTAGAACGCTTGCCCGTTTTTCATCTGTATCTGCCTGGACAATTAATCAACAGACTACTAATAATGGTTTAGTGAAAAGATTGCTACCTGTTGGACAAGATGTGAGGGCTGCAGATATTGTTTCAGTTCAGGAGTCTTTACGAAGTACATTGTTTTATAATCGGACTAATCCGAAATATGGAGGAGATATCGGATATCTGAAAACTATCTCTAAACAGCTACTTTCAGGGCGTACAGATGATGGTGACAATTTTGAACTGGTACAAAAAACAGAATGGAGATTAAATGCAAAAATGAATCTCAGCAAAGTATTTAGTCTTAAAAATACATTGGTACAAAAACAAACAATTAGTGAGTCTAATTTACTAACAGCCCGCAACTATGAAGTTGTCGGGCGACAGATAAGCCCGGAGCTTGCTTTTCAGCCACTTTCAACTTTCAGAATCGCGGGTGTGTATAGTTATTCTTTTAAGAAAAATGTGCAGAATAAGGAAGTGGATGAGAGTTCACGTATTCATTCTCTTTCTACAGAGGTAAGATGGGCCAGAGCTTCCAAACATACTATAACAACGGCATTACGTTGGGTAAGAATTAACTTCAAGGGTGATGCAAGTACTTCTGTTGGATATGAATTGCTGGAAGCTCTAAGCCCTGGTACCAACTGGACATGGAATCTAAACTGGCAACAGCGACTTGCCAATGGATTACAGGTAAATTTAGGCTATAACGGCCGAAAATCTGGTACCCAGAATGTAGTCCATATTGGCAGCATGCAGGTAACAGCTCTATTTTAATTATGCATTAATTTGCTTTCAGTTCAACTGCCATTTATTAAAAGAGACGGGTCTATACCCAACTATAGGATAGATTGTATAACTAAGTTGATATAAATTAATACAGTCCTTTTTGTGTGTTAGGGAAACAAATAACTATTTTCTCGGAGACAGATTGGTAAATGATAAATATTGGAGAAATCGCAAGTTTATCTTGGAATAATAAAAAAGTTTATTTAGGTTTGTACTTTACCTTTTTCACAAAAAATAAAAAAATGCAATCTGGTACAGTAAAATTTTTTAATGAAACGAAAGGATTCGGCTTCATTAAATCTGACAGTTCTAATGAAGACATCTTCGTTCACGTTTCGGGCTTGATTGACGAAATCAAAGAAAACGATAAAGTTACCTTTGAAGTGCAACAAGGAAGAAAAGGTCCGAACGCAGTTAACGTTCAATTGGCTTAATATAAATAATCCTTTTATATATAAATGGCCTTTCGAAAGCCCCTTATGTCAAAGTAAGGGGCTTTTTGTTTATTGTTGTTCTGAGTGTTATACAAATAGAAAAAGCCTGTACTTACAATACAGGCTTTTTTTATTTTAAATATTGTTATACGGCTCTATACCTCTTGTATTTCTTGAAAAATAATCAAGAGTCCCATTACATCAGAAAGCTTAATAATTGGCAAGCGAAAAACAAACAAGACCAATTATCGTGCTTATGGCTACGGCTAAAGCTACGGAAGCAGCAAATACCAAGGAAACTCCAATTTTAATTCTATTCACTGGTTGAAGCATCTTATGTTAAAGTATATATTGTATTTTAATTATGGATAAATGTTAAAATTCTATATATCAATGTTTTGTGTTTATTGATAATAGTTTGTTATCTCTAACATCTATTTATACTTCTATAGATAAAAAGGTAAATGCTGCAAAATCTTACATCCGTACTTTTTAGACGAAAGCTTTTTTTAAGCCTGTGAACGGTATATAAATCCAGATGAGCTTTGAGGCATTTACCCAAAATTATCCTCAGAAGTAGTATCTTTGAGCACTAAAGCATTTACTTGAAGCAGATGACTTCTGCACACTACGAAAAAAATATGCCCATGGTTTGCAGGAATACACTCTTTTAGCATTTTTATTTACCAAATCAGAGATGAACTTCGCAGAAATTATATATACGAATCCTATTTTAAAACGATTGTCTGAAATCGCCCAGAAAACAGGCATTGAAAGCTATGTAGTAGGTGGTTTTGTCAGGGATTTATTATTGGATCGACCATGTAAAGACATAGATGTGGTATGTATTGGGGATGGAAATGGGATTCACCTGGCTCAAAAGTTAAGTGAAACTGTAGATAATAATACACAGATTTCTATTTTCAAGAATTTTGGTACAGCACATGTAAATGTTGAAGATTGGGATGTCGAATTTGTTGGTGCCAGAAAAGAGTCTTATCAGCGTGATTCGCGTAAGCCTATTGTAGAAAATGGAACTTTGGAAGACGATCAAAACAGACGGGATTTTACTATTAATGCATTAGCTATTAGTTTGAACAGGAGAGATCTTGGTGCATTGATAGATCCATTTGATGGAGTAGGGGATCTCAAAAGAAAGATGATTCGTACTCCATTAACACCAGACGTAACCTTTTCGGATGATCCATTACGAATGATGCGGGCTATACGTTTTGCTTCACAACTTAGTTTTGATATAGACCCAGATTCTTTTGACGCCATTCAAAAAATGAAGGATCGTATTCGTATTATCTCACAGGAACGAATTATAGATGAACTAAATAAGATTGTTTTATCTTCTACACCTTCCTATGGTTTTAAACTGTTGTATCACTGTGGTTTGCTACAATATATATTTCCTGAGTTGGTGGCTTTGCAAGGAGTGGAAACACAAGATGGAAAAGGGCATAAAGATAACTTTTATCATACACTACAAGTTCTTGATAATGTATCTAAGAATTCCAATGACTTGTGGTTACGCTGGGCGGCTATTCTACATGATATTGCTAAACCGGCTACCAAGCGCTTTGATGCTCGTGTAGGATGGACATTTCATGGACACGAAGATGCCGGAGCCCGTATGGTTCCAAATATATTTCGTAGAATGAAACTTCCTATGAATGAAAAGATGCGATTTGTTCAGAAGTTAGTGCGATTACACCTGCGTCCTATTGCCTTGGTGAAAGAGACCATTACAGATTCTGCTTTACGAAGGTTGTTATTTGATTCTGGTGAAGATCTGGAAGCACTGATGATGTTATGTAGGGCAGATATTACTTCCAAAAATCATGAAAAAGTAAAGAAACACATTCAGAACTTTAATAAAGTTGAGCAGAAGCTACAGGAAGTAGAAGCACGAGACCGTATTCGCAATTTTCAGCCTGTTATAACAGGTGAGATAATTATGGAAACTTTTGGGCTTGCGCCTTCCCGGGAAGTTGGGGAAATCAAAACTGCTATTCGTGAAGCTATTCTAGATGGTAAATTACGGAATGATTGGGATGAGGCATACAGTTTTATGCTTTCTACAGGAAAAAAATTGGGACTTTCTCCTGTGAATAACTAGATAACAGAACAGGATTGAGTTACCTGTTTCATTGTTAAACAATCTTGTTTTATGGATCTGGATTTAAAGAAAGTTTTTGGTTCTGTATTGACAGTCTTAGGAATTGTCATGGTCTTATTTGCTTGTGTTGCCTTTTTATCTGATGGTAAAGCTGTTTTAGGGCTTTCTGTTTCTAAATGGGAATCGTTAGTTCCTTTTGTAGTTGGCTTTCTGTTTTTTATGGGTGGTCTGAGCCTTATTCGCCAGACTAGTAATAATGTTTGAATGAAATTGTTTTGTTCCTCTATAGACAATCCATATAAAATTTACTATATAATGGAGATTATTGAGTCTATTCAGTATATTTAATCAAAGTTACATCTTTAGGATGTAGGAGATAGGTTATTTTTCTATTTTGCTTTGTTTATATATGGCTCATGGTACTCCAGAAGGTTTAGAGTATAGAGGAAGCATTTTTGATAAATGCTATGCCGTAACCAAGGCTGATCAGCTTCGGAACACAGGTATTTATCCTTACTTTCGGGCCATTCAGGAAAGTGAGGGACCTGAGGTAATTATGGAAGGCCGTAAGATAGTAATGGCAGGTTCTAATAATTATCTTGGGTTAACTACTCATCCTCAGGTAAAAGAGGCAGCTATTAAAGCTATAGAGCAATACGGAACCAGTAGTTCGGGTTCCCGATTCCTGACAGGAACTCTTGACTTGCATAATGAGTTGGAAATGAAGCTGGCAAAATTTATAGGGAAAGAAGCTGCTTTACTTTTTTCAACCGGTTATCAAACAAGTCAGGGCGTTTTATTTCCGTTAGTTGGTCGAAGCGATTATATTTTTTCAGACCATGAGAACCATGCGAGTATTGTAGCTGGTATGTTATTGGCAAGAGGTGCTTTGAATGCACCTGTTGTTCGGTATCATCACAACGATATGGAGGACCTGGAGAAACGATTACAACGTGTTCCTGCAAAGGCTGGAAAGATTATTGTCACAGATGGAGTCTTCAGTACATTTGGTGATATAGTACCTCTGGATCAATTGTGTTCTCTTGCCAAAAAATACCATGCTCAGGTTCTTATTGATGACGCACATTCCTTTGGCGTTCTAGGAGAAGGAGGTAGGGGTACAGCTAATCATTATGGATTAAATCATGAAGTGGATCTGGTGTTTTCTACATTCTCTAAGACATTAGCATCTATTGGCGGGTTTGTGGCAGGAGAGAAACGAGTAATAGATTATCTGAAACATGAATCTTCTGCTTTCATGTTTAGTTGTTCTCCTTCTGCATCTGCAACAGCCGCTGCTCTGGCAGCTTTGCATGTGCTGCAAACAGAGCCAGAACTAATCCGAAAACTCCACTTTAATGCTAAGGTAATTCGTACAGGGCTTCAGCAAATGGGATATGATGTTCCTGATGGACAAACTGCTATTGTCCCTGTTCTGCTTTATGATGATGCAAAAGCCTGTCAACTTTGGCAGGGATTATATGATGAAGGGATATTCGTGAATGTATTTATAGCTCCTGCTATTCCACCAGGAAGAGCTATGCTACGCACAAGCCTTATGGCTTCCTTAGAAGGCAGTCATTTGTCTCGTATTCTGGAAGCATATAAAAAGATAGGCAAACGCTTACGTATTATCTGAAATGGTGTAATATAAAATTAGATTTTTTTAGATAATTATTTGGGAGTTAAAGATAAGTGCTCTATATTTGCAGTCCTTTTCAGAACAAGCGTTTTATTATTAGTTATACATACAATGGCAAATCATAAGTCAGCGATTAAAAGAATCCGCGCAAACGAAGCGAAACGTCTAAGAAACCGTTTCCAGGCAAAAACTACCCGTACGTTTATCAAGAAATTGAGAGAGACAAAAGATGCGGTAGAAGCGCAGGAACTTTATAAGAAAGTTGCTTCTATGCTGGATAAACTGGCTAAGAAAAACATCATTCATAAAAACAATGCTTCCAATAAGAAATCTAAATTGGCAAAGTTTGTGAGTGGATTGGCTGCTGCCTAATTGCATTTCTTATAAGATATTCTATGAGCCTTGTGTTTTTATGCAAGGCTTTTTGTTTTTTGTACTAAGTTGACCTCAATAAAAAGCGTATTTGCTCAGGTATAGGTTACTATTTATAGTGATTGTCGGATAAAATACAGTTTTCATTTTTTAACTTTTCCGATGATTGATCCAATTTCTACAACTAAAATACTAAGCTGGGCCGAAGAGGATCGCCCACGAGAGAAACTGTTGCTAAAAGGCAAAGCTGCTCTGTCTGATGCTGAATTAATTGGAATTTTGTTAGGGTCAGGAACGGTTTCTTTAAGTGCAGTTGATCTTGCTAAACAGATTCTGAGTAGTGTTGACAATAATCTGACCAGTCTGGCTAAGCTTTCTATAAAAGACCTAGAAAAGTTTAAAGGAATTGGTGAGGCAAAAGCCATTACTATTGTTGCAGCATTAGAGCTTGGTAGACGAAGGAAAGATAGTGAATTACCTCAAAGACAGGTTATCACTTCTTCGAAGGATGTCTTTACTATTATGCATTCCCATTTGCTGGACCTTTTGCATGAGGAGTTTTGGGTGGTGTTATTAAACCGATCCAATGTTGTAATGAAGAAGGTTCAGATTAGTGTAGGAGGAGTGTCCGGCACAGTAGCGGACCCAAAACTGATCTTCAAAACCGCTCTGGAAAACCTGGCAAGCTCTATTATTCTGGTACATAATCATCCATCCGGAAATCTAAAACCTAGTCAAGCTGATAAAGATTTGACACACAAACTTAAAGAGGCTGGTAAGTATCTTGAGATACCTGTTCTGGATCATGTAATTATTACAGAAAAAAGCTATTTTAGTTTTGCTGATGAAGGGATTCTATAACATTATTTTTAGCAAATGTTATCATATGAAATTCATTTGTATCATTGCAGAAAAATGAATCTATGAATGCAGGTAAAATATATTTCTTTGGCGTTGTTGCTATTGTAGTACTTGTACTGGTATATACATTTGTCTTTACAGGCAAGAAAGACTCTTATATAAGTGAACTCATTAAGTTCCGTGTTGAAAAAGATGAGTTTTTTAAAGAGTCACCTGACTCGCCCATCCAAAACAAAGAGGTGTTTACTAAACTCAATTACTTTCCTCCAGATCAGGCATTTAGGATCAACGCAGATATAAATCTGATCAAAGATACCACTCGTTTAAGAGTAGGACGTACAGATGGGACAACAGAATATATGATTCGGTATGCTTATGCTATTTTTCAGTTAGGAGGGAAGCAACACAAATTACTTCTTTTAAAATCGAGTGATGATGGCGATAAGAATCGGTTGTTTTTGCCTTTCAATGACAAAACGAATGGGTTTGATACATATGGTGGGGGACGATATCTGGATATAGACTGGAAAGAGGAAAAAGCAAAGGTTGTTATAGATTTTAATTTTGCCTATAATCCATTTTGTACATACAATGCCAATTATTCTTGTCCTATCCCTCCAGCTCAGAACTTTTTGGATATCCCTATCAAGGCAGGGGAAAAAGACTTTGCAAAACGGTAATTACAAAAATCCCCTGTTACACACAACAGGGGATTTTTGTAATTACTAACTGATCTCCTTGAAGGCTTGTGCAAAGATTTGCATTTGTTCCATAGTACCAATACTGATACGGCACCATTGCTTGTTATTGAACTGCCAGTTACGTACACCTACTCCTCGCTTCATCATTTCTTCTGTAAATTTTTTGGCATCCATTTTTACTGGAAAGATAACGAAGTTGGCATAGGATGGCACATATTCATATCCTTCATCTTTTAATGTCTTGTATAAGAACTCTCGGGATTGTGTTGTTTTCTGTACCACCTGCTTTGGAAATTCTTTATCCTGATAGCTAACCATTGCCCCTTGTATTGATAACGAAGACATATCCATCCCTCCTGTATACAATTTTTCCAGTTCTTTTATGATTTCAGGTTTGGCTATCAGATATCCAACGCGTAATCCTGCAAAACCATGTACTTTTGAGAAAGTGCGAGCAACAATTACATTCTGTCCTTTACGTACACACTCTACCATGGAATGTTGTTTTATATCGCCAAGATAGTCAATATATGCCTCATCTATAAATACAGGTACTTTACGGGAAACTGATTCACAGAATGACCGAAGTTTTTCAGTCTGTACAATAGTACCTGTAGGATTGTTGGGGTTACAAACATACATAAGGCGGGTATTGGAGCCTACACGTTTTTCCATTGCATCCAAATCATGTGTATAGTCTTTAGTTAAAGGAACTTTCACCCAGTTGGCGCCCCAGCCTGCTGCCATTTCCATTAAATAATCATACGTTGGATCTGCAGAGATAATGTCACCCCCTTTTTTACTATAATACATAGCTGCAGCCATTAACATCTCGCTAGAACCTGCACCCACTATAATATGATCAGGTGTAATACCTTCTTCTTTTGCTATCATCTGTACAAACTGGCGTTGCGCCATAAACGGATACATATAGCTATCGTTTAGTGCACCTGTAATAGCATTCTTTACCTTCTCTGAAGGTCCCCAGGGATTTTCATTCGCAAATAGCCTAGCTTTAATAACTGGCATGTCAGCCGCGATTTGTGCTTCACGACTCATTCGAAGACGACGAAAATCAGCCGTAGCTGCTGCAACTTCTTGAGGAGTGATGCCACTAAACGCAGCACCAGCAGTGAGAGCAACACTGGCTTTTAGCCAATCACGTCGGGTAAATGATGCAGACATATGGTTTTAGGATGTTTTGATTTAGGTTTGGTTTATGGAAATGCAAGAATATTATAGACAATCTCCGAAACAATCAAAAATACTGCAATTCGAAACAATGCCCAAATTCTGATATTGAAATGCGAAATATTATTTTGTTGTTTGTGTGATGAGTAGTATACTATTTTGATAGAGTTTGTGTGTGATAGTGTGTGACTATTGTTAATAGTGAAATAAGAGAACCTTATAGTTAGTAAAGCTTTTTGTATGTGTGTTTAAGCACATAAGCCCATGAATGAGAGCGAATGTGCTATTCATGGGCTTATCTATTGTTATCTTGTTATAATCTATAATAACACGGATTTACTTTATTATGCAATCTCTTTGAATGCATCTGCAAACATCTTCATCTGTTCCATGGTACCAAGGCTTACACGGCACCAGTTTTGGCCTGCATATTGCCATTCTGTACGAATGCTAACACCACGTTTGCTCATTTCCTCTAAAAATCGTTTACCATCCATTTTAATAGGGAAGAAAACAAAATTGGTAGCTGATGGTAAATAGTTGTATCCTTGTTCTTTTAAAACTTTGTAGAGAAATGCTTTACATTCATTATTCTTTGCAATTGAATATTTGATAAATTCCTTATCCTGATAACTGGCAAGAGCAGCCTGTGCAGATGTTGCACTGATGGCACTTGGTCCAGGAGTGAATTTGCTAATCTCTTTAATAGTTTCAGGTTTAGCCACTAAATATCCGATACGTAGTCCTGCAAAACCATGTACTTTTGAAAATGTGCGGGCAATCAGCACATTCTGACCTTTGCGTACACATTCCATCATGGTAGTCTTTTTCGGATCATCTGCATAGTCGATATAGGCTTCATCTATAAAGATGGGTTTCTTTGGAGAAACAGATTCGCAAAAGGCCATAAGCTTCTGAGAGTTGGAGACAATACCTGTTGGATTATTGGGGTTGCAGATATAAACAAGCGATGTTTTGTCTGTCACCTTTGCTGAAAGGGAATCATAGTCATAATCGTAATCTTTTGTTAAAGATACTTTTTCCCAGCCACAACCTACCTGAGTAGCTGCACGTACCAACTGCATATAGCTAGGGTCGCCTGATAAAATATGACTATCTGAGCCTGCTTTGAATGCAAAGTATAAGGCGGTGCCTGTAAGAAGCCCCCCTGATCCAGCTCCAAGTAATATAGAATCTTCACTTACACCTTCTTCCTGAGCAATAAGCTTTCGTAATTGCATCAATGACTCTCTGGGATAGAGATAACTGTCAGGAACAGCTTGCATCAATGCCTTTTTTGCCTTTTCTGAAGGACCAAATGGATTTTCATTGGCAGACAACCGGGCTTTAATAGCAGGAATATCTGCCAGGAATTTTTTGCGTTGAGACATGCCAGATGCATTCAAGGACGTACCTAGTGCTGCGCCTGTAGTAAACATTGCTCCTAATTTAAGCCATTGCCGACGATTGATAGATGAAGTAAGCATAGGAAACAAAAAGTTTTTTAAGATTTAGGAAATGCAGTATGAGTATAAACAGTAATCATGCTTTGCTACTCATAAAAGCGCTTTTGTTTGGTTTGATTGTAAGAATCAGGGAATAGGGTTGCTCCTTATTTGTATACTATCCTAATGCCCGACTATGGCTTGCCAACCGAAATGAGCCGCAATATCCCGATACGGCAAGCCCAGCCGAGTTATATACTGACAGAAGTTGGATAACTTCCGGACAGTTTCTGACTTAAAAGAAAAAGGTAATTACTGATAGAGAGAATACACAAAATAGCATAAAGTGCATTCTATATTACTACAAACATATCTCTGTCATGCGGCTCTTATGAGAGAAATTCGTTTGATTCGAGTTGATTTTATTTGATAGTGCTAATATTGTATTTTTAAAGTGAAATGCAAAATTTTATATGTGATATTTTGTTGTAATTAGTATTAAATTTTTATTTTAAATTAATAGGCCGAATTTAATATTATAGCAAAATGAGTTAAGTAAAAAATTATATTTAAAAATTACAATATTCATATTTATACTAACTATATATTTATTGCTGGATAAAACATATACTATTATGACAAACCTTCATCTGCAGCTTAATTCTTTTAAAAGAGTATTTTTTGGGATGGTAGTATTTCTTTTGACTTGTATCTATTCGGAATTTATTATGGCACAGGGTGGAAAGCGCCTGACTTCTAATGAATGGGTAACATTATCCAAAGTTACCTATAAGACTACAAAAGACGCCTATGGAGATATTAGTGTACCTGTATTCAGTGCAGAAACGAAGGCTTTAGCTGGTAAAACAGTTATATTGCCAGGCTATATTATTCCATTGGATGGTATTGAAGGTGCATTCAAAGCGGATCATTTTGTGCTTTCTTCTCTTCCTGTTGAGGCTTGCTTTTTCTGTGGAATTGGTGGCCCCGAGTCTGTGGCAGAGATTCAAATGAAAAACCCAATCGAATATACAAAGAAGCCTATTCGTCTAAAGGGTAAACTTACTTTAAATGAAACAGACTCATACCGACTAATATATATCCTTGAGGATGCAGAGTTTGTAGAGGTATCTCAATAAGGATTTAAGGAATACTATTTACTTTAACTACAAGCTGATAGGCATATTTATCAAAGAGACGAAACCCATTAAGCTGGAAAGTCTGGGGTTTATCTTTTAGCAGACTAACTGGAATGATTTCCAGTGTTAACAGATCTTCGTCTTGCAAATATTTTTGAATCTGTGTTGAATTTCTGGATTGATATGCTGTTAGAATTTCTTTTAAATGTTTTTGTACTGCTCTTTCTATTTCTGATATACTTCTTTCTGAATCAATCTCTATTACCAGCAGAATAAGCTGATCTGAAGATCTAATGTTTGTGTGGGAGAGATATGTTTTGGTCTTGTCAGTGTTTTTATCAAAGATTGTTAGATCTTTTATCACAGATAGAACGTGTGCTCCTGAGTCTGAGCTTATATAGCATAATAACTCTATCTCATCATTACCAGAAGAAACCTGTGATCCATCTTCTGTAAGATCCTGGGCTGTGAGTGTTACTACCAGAGGGGCTGCTAAGGCTATAGAATCAGATTCTGAGATAGTGGATTTTGGAATAGATGTACTTCTACAGGATACTAATAAAATAAGGATTATAAATCCTATAGAAATAAGAGATGAAAGTCTGCTTTTATACATAAATACTTAGAGGTAAAACTGTCTCTATCACTGGTTTAGAGACAGTTTTATTAGTTACTTACAGGTTAGAGCCAATTTAGGGATTTTTAGGGCTATTTCCAGACGCTTCTGCCGCTTTTGACTCTGACTGTATAGCTGCTTTCTGATCGTCCCGTAATACAGGATATTTAATTCCCAACTGTTCCAGATAGCTTTTATATTTTGTTGGATCGTAATAGTATTTTTTCATTTGGGGACGATACTGAGCCATAATCTTTTCATTCAGGTGAATAGCAGGTTTATCCTTATCTGATATTAAAGGCGTGTATTTGGTCTCTTTGGTTTGTTCTTTGTTGTAATACTCCCAAGCTTGTGTAATGATCTCAGGCTTTGTAAGCATATCCAGCAAGGTAAGTGCCTCTGCTTTGGCTCCTGCGGTAGCACCTTTGTGTGCTATAGGAGTTGCCATGGCAATGGCATTGGACCAATGGTGGCCAGGAAGACCAGGCATATTGGATGGATAGCGTAACACTACTGTAGGTAAACTCCATGAAATATCTGCAATATCGTCTGAACCTCCTCCCAAAGAGAATGTAACAGGTTTTCCCAAGGTATCCAGTTTCGTATCTAATCCTGTAATTTTGGGAGCATTCATTTCTTTCTGGCTGGCTTTGGCCAGCATCTGATCTGCTTCAGTCCAGGTTGGCAGGCCTACGCGTTTGATATTTTCATACATTGTTTCTGCAATAGGCTTATTGAAGTGTCCAGGCCACGCACTTCCCATTACTTCATATGTCATCTTTGTATCTGTCATCATTGCTGCGCCGTTTGCAATCTTGATGCCTGCATCATAGAGTGATTTTATCTTGGGATAAGTCCGTTCTCTAAAGTAGTACCAGACAGAAGCCTTTGACGGAACAACATTGGGCTGATCGCCCCCATCAACAATCACATAATGAGAACGTTGGGTTGGTTCAAGGTGCTCTCTTTTAAAGTTCCATCCGATATTCATTAATTCTACGGCATCCAGTGCACTTTTCCCTCGCCAGGGTGCTCCTGCGGCATGAGCTGCTTGTCCTTCAAAGGTAAACTTGACAGATATCATTCCATTGTAACCTGCATCTCCCCAGGATACCGCCAGGTTGTCATCTACGTGTGTGAAAATACATGCATCTACATCTTTGAAGTAACCATCCCGAATATAGAAAGCTTTAGTTCCTAATTGTTCTTCTGCTACTCCAGGCCAAAGCATCAAGGTGCCAGGAATTTTTTCACGTTCCATGATTTTCTTTAAGGCAAGTACAGAAGTAATATTGAGTGGAACGCCTGAATTGTGCCCTTCCCCATGTCCTGGAGCTCCTTCAATAACAGGATCATGATAGGCAACACCCGGTTTTTGTGAGGCCTTAGGAATACAATCAATATCACTACCGACAGCAATCAGAGGCTTTCCTGTTCCCCATTTGGCAATCCATGCTGTTGGAACGCCTGAAATACCATACTCTATCCTAAAGCCGTTCTTTTTAAGAATATCTGTTAGGTATTTGGAGGTTTCAGTTTCCTGGAAACCTAGTTCGCCAAAACTGAATACCATATCTATCATTTCCTGAGTAAACTTGGCATTCTTGTCAATTTCCGTTACCAGTTCCTGTTTTAATGTTTCTAATTTTTCAGGAGAAATGGATGGCTGATTTTGGGCAGAGACCCACATGGGTACACATAACAAAAGACAGAGGAGGCGAATACAGCTTTTCATAATACATTGTTTGGTTTGGAGTTAATAGGTTATTCTGAACATCTATTGTTATCATGGTAATTCAGGATTTATAATGATCACAAACCATAGCTGTACAATCTTAACTATGATGTCTTGCCTAAAAAGAAATTGCCAACCTGAATGAAGTTACTTCATTCAGGTTGGCAATTTCTTTTTATCTGGAACTATTTTCCCAACTACACATATCCATATCCAGCCATTCATAACCAGGATCGATAGGGGCTCCATCCGGAGGTGTTAGTGGTGTAACTACTGTGGACTCGGCACCTTTCTGTTCGTATTCACTAATTTGATTCAACGCAAACAGATAATGGGCTTTCCAGTTTACATCTGTCTGTTTGCCGACACTAGCAGAAAGCCAGGTTTTAAGTTCATTAACTTTCAGATTGGCAATAGCTCGTGCTTGTTCAGATATATTTTTGTTGGCGGCTAATTGTATAATATTCTTTAAGACAAGATTATTTACGATTCGGCTTACTTCACCTGTATATCCATTTTGGGTGTTGCTTTTCCAGGTTGCCGCATATGTGTTTTCTATAATGTCTGCCAAGCTTGGTAGAGATGAGTCAATAGCTTGCTGGCTTACCAGGCGGGACGCCCGTTCCGGATTAAATAACAACCGTAATGTCATGCCCGCTGCTGCTTCCGCTGGTCCAAGTGGATCAAATGTCAGGCCTGTACGTCCTTTAAAGACCTCTCGCGGATTGGCATCGTATCCAAATGCACGAGGGGGTATTAACTTAAGAACTTTATCTGGCACTACCAATGCTTCAGGCTTTATAGTGGCTAACAACGCCGTTAAGGCTTGCTTTTGGTCAGATGCTGAAACAGGTTCATAGATTTTCTGACCATCACCACGTGCTGCGTAGGTATAGAAAGCTCCACCTATTACTTTGGCTGTGGCTTCAGTTTGATAACGATGAAACATATACATCGGAACAAGAACCTCTTCCAGGGTTGCCATCGGAGAACCTACAGGGATCTTCTTTTCTGAAAAATGATCCAATGCAATTTTTCGTATCTGCATCATTCGATTTAATTCCTCTGCCGCGCTTTTTCCATTGTCCCATAGGTGAGTAGTTGGATGTGCACTGCCTTCTGGACGGGCATCCTGGTCACTAAGGAAATAAAGACCTTTCTTTATGTAATCTGATAAAATCTTATCCAATGCAGTTTTTTCCTCTGTTCCTTTAGGAAAATCCTGATAGGCATAGTTTATGGCTACCTTGTCCCATTCTCCAATGCCAGTTGCATAGGCATTCGATAACTCCAGGTTGTTTCCTTTGATATCTACCAATGGATGAGGATAATCCATTACAGAGGCTCTGTCGTTGGTACTGGCAATATAATTGTGAGGCAATCCTAATGTATGTCCTACTTCATGGGCAGCTAGCTGGCGTAAACGTGCAAGGGCCATTTTCATCATGGCTTCTGACACAGGCTTTCCTTCTTCATAGGCTGCTACCAGACCTTGAGCAATCAGGAAGTCTTGTCTAACCCGCAGAGAACCTAAAGTTACCTTACCTTTCAATATTTCACCTGTACGAGGGTCAATAATGCTGCTTCCATATGACCAGCCACGTGTGGAACGATGCACCCACTGAATAATATTGTAACGTACATCCATAGGATCGGCATCTGCAGGTAATAACTTAACCTGAAATGCATCTTTATAGCCTGCTGCTTCAAATGCTTGATTCCACCAGGCTGTTCCTTCCATGAGTGCTGACCGGATAGGTTCAGGAGCACCTGGATCCATATAGTATACAATTGGCTTTACGGCTTCACTAACTGTTGCTGTTGGGTCTTTCTTCTCCAGTCGGTGGCGGATGATAAAACGTTTAATAATGGGTTCACTTACAGGAGTGGCATAGTCAAAATACTGCATAGGAATCATGCCAGAACGTGGATCGAATACTCTGGGTTTATACGTTTCCAGTTCTGGTAACTGAACAAAAGAGTAATGTTGACGCATTGTTACCATGGTAGGTGTCGGTACTACTTCCTGCAGGTATCCGCCTGGTTGATCTCCTACTAAAGTGATGGTTGCCTCAACTTCTGTATTTTGTGGAAAATTCTTTATGTGAGGTAGATAGAATGCACAGCGGGATGGGTCTATTCGAAAATTACCTTGTTTGGTGCGACTAATTGCCTGAACTGCACCCGCTGCATCTTGTATGAAGAAGTTAGTGGCATCAACCAGCACCTTACCATTTTCTTCAGCCATCACCTCAAAACCCCAATGTACAGACTGAGCAAATGATTCTGTAACTGCCTGTTGTTCCAATGGGTCTTTACTTATAGCTCTATATGCATAATTAGATTCAATCAGTAATACTTTGTTGCCGCTGCGTTGAAATTTTACGACATGCTCTTGGCTCAGCCGTCCACGATCTAGTCCAATATCATTTGATCCGATACCCGAAGCAAGGGATGGATAATATAAAAACTCAGTATCAAAGCGACTAATCTCAAGAAATATCTTTCCTTTTTTAGCATCCCAGTAAAAAGGAATAAATCCCTCCATGCGTTCAGCTCCCTGAGTGGCAGATGATAGTGAGGAAGCTGCAGATTCTGTTCCTGAGGCCTTCTTCTGTGCAAGTGCGACTTGAAAGCCAATGATAACTGCATAAAGTAGAATAAGTGATTTTTTCATAGGTTTAAAGGATTACACTGTTTTTTGCAGCATAACCTATCTGTGATTACAGGTGATAAGTGGTAGTTTGTTGTAATAGAATAATTAAGACTTTTGTACACGTTCGTGGATGGATTTTACTGTTTGATGTGCGGCTTCGAATGCACCAGCAATCCATGCGGTTAAGTAAGAAGTATGATCTCCTGCGAAATAGATATTGCCTTCTGCTTGTTGCAGGGCTGGATAATATTTATCACGTACGTCCTGTGGATACATAGCCCAGCCAGCCTGACTGTAACGTACCTTCTGCCAGGCCACAGAAAACGAACTTTCAAACTCTGTTTTGTATTGTGGATGTATCTTACTGCCTTGTTCTAATGCCAGTTTTTCACGATCTGCCAGAGATAGATTGCCAATGCGTTCCGCTGTAGATCCGTAATTATAGTAGCCGATAACCACTCCTTTTTTAGAAAAATAGCCTGTACTAGGATATACAATTTGAGTAATATCCATATTGGTACGACTAATTCCTCCAAATATATTATCATCTTCTTCCCAGAATCTTCGTTTGAACTGTAGTCCTATTTTACAGGCACTGTTATGTGGTATTAGATCAATGGCACGGGAGATATTGGAAGAAAAGTTGTGTTCAATGCTGCTCAAAACAGGTAATGGAATAGTGCAGATACAGAAATCACCTGTGATTTCATGTACAGAGCCTTTGGTTGTATCTTTGTAAGATACTTTTGCCCCATTTTCTGTTTTATATATCTTGGTGACTTCTGCATTGTAGGTGATTTTCTTGCCTAACTGTTTTGTAAATGCTTCTGTAAGTTTATCTGTTCCTCCGGAGACCATAAGCATAGTATTTTGTTGCTCATATGTGTATTCCGGAATGTTGTAAAAATAGGGATCATAAAAACCTGACTGAAGAAGGTCTACTAACGAAGGAAGAGGGGCGGGTTTACCTGCCTGACTATATGCCCCGGGAGGAACATCAAAACCGCGACGAGGTGATCCTTTGTATAATTTACTTTTATCCAATGCTCCTTCTGCCATCAGATATTCGATAATTTTCTCTTTGTCTTCTTTGGTGAGGGGTGTATCCAGTGAACTTTGATCCATCACTTTTGCCAGCATTTCTGACGTATATCCTCGTATATCATTGTGAATTTCCCGTTGTCGAATGCGTTTATTGGAGTAAGGACCTTTGCCTTCACTATAATAATAGGCTCCTTCATTGGTATTAGGGAAGTTTTCCATTGGCACACCTAATTCCCGGCAATATTGAATCACAGATGTATGATGGTGTGGAATACGCATGGCACCTGCATTGTAGAATTGTCCTTCATCAAATCGACAGGTTTGTAATGCTCCGTTCAGTTCTGTTTCTTTCGCACCTGGCCGGATTGTCCATACGCGTCCTCCTGCTCGTCCGCGAGCTTCAAGAATGGTACAATCATAACCAAGTTTGGTTAATTGATAGGCAGATGCCAGCCCTGCCATACCTGCGCCCAATATGATTACTTTTTTTCCGGCTTGCCCTTGTAATGATAGTGGTTTTGCTGGTGCTGCAGGGATCATGTCAAGGGCAACCATTGCAGTGTATCCAGACCCTGTAATAGCGGCAACCTTCTGTATAAAATTACGGCGTGTAAATGTGGTCATAGGTGGAAAGGTAAAAATGATCTTTGGTTTGTTGTATCAAGTGGTAACCAATATTATATTATTTCATAGTATACTCAAAATTTAATTCCAGTAATTTGGGATTATATAGTTTAATATTCTATTAGTGCTGTGTGTTTTGAAATATTCCAATAGCATTTTTGATTATAGCCAAAAATACATCTATCTCATGTGACGTTCCTATATCAATGCTGGTTTCTATACACTATTTGAGGCTATGAACCAATGAAGTTAGGCTATGACTTTAAATACATGGCAAAAGTAGGGGAGAAGATAATAGTATATCATCCCAAAGTTCAGTTAACGACTTGTCTACCCAGGAGATGGTAGTGGATTCACACCAATAGGTTTGAGACGCATATTTCGTTGTTGATAGGATGTTCTTTATGGTATCTCCGTAGTTTGTAGTGAATTCCGCTCAAAAAAAGTTTTGCCGTGAGTTATACGCAAACAAAAGTTTTGCTGTGAACTATGCGCAAGAGAAAAATTGACTGGAGTTCAGGTCAAACACAAAATTGCCGTGAGTTCTGATCAAAATGATCTTTCGTGGCCAGGCAACCGAGTCAGCCCCATTGAGGAGCCATGCCGTGAACTATGCGCAAACAAAAAATCTTCAGTAAAAGATACCACATCTCTTACTGAAGATTAAGGATTAATTCTGTTAGTTTGAAATATTGATAAATTATAAAGAGAATACTTATCCTTTTGGTGGATCAATACCACCTAGTTTCTTTTTACCCTCCCATACACTGATCTGATTTACTTTTACAGGAGATTTTCCCTGGGTGGTAATTCCTTTGAATGACCAGTCGTTTGCATTATTCCAGCTGCCGGAGCTCTTCAGACGAAAAACAACTTCTTTTCGATAAAATGGCGTCCATCCGTTATTGGGATCAAGGCCTCCCGGAAAAATAGGTATATTGGGGAAGGTAACTGTCACAAAATATATACTTCCTTGGTAGAGAGTTGGCTGGGATATGGCTGCACCTTTACCATTTACAATTTCTGCCTGTATTTGAGTACCGGGTTCTGCCTGAAAATAATACCTGAAGGAAAGGTTAGATGATACTTTTGCAGGAAAAGCAGAACGGTTATTCAACCATGCCTTTATCTCTACAGATTCATTATCCGTGTCTGCAATAGATGCTTCAACAAAATATTCATCATCTGGTTTTTCTTTGGGTGGGAAATTAGGAAGTGGTTTACCTCCAATTACAGATGTCATACGAGCCATATTGGCTGTAATACCTGCATTAAAGTCCAAGGCAACTTCAGTTTGTGCTGCATTTCCAACCTCTGCTTTGAATTCATCGTTCCAGTTTGGTCCCCCTAATAAACCTCCATATAAAATATGACGTGGTTGATACCGAAATTCCGGTTTCTCCTTATTCAGGTGTTCCCAACCTGCCCAGGGTGCATGTGCTGTGCCATGATGGGGAGTATTAACAACCGTTTTACCTGCTGGCTGGAAACCCAAAAGATAACTTCTGTTTTGAGGGTTGCTGCCCAAAGAGTAATCTAGCTGACTTTTAGCCCATTGTTCATATTTAGTTTTGCGTGCACCTTCCGCTAAGTGATCTGCATACACAAAAAATAACCATGCTGTATTGTTTGCATGTCGGAGAGTACCCCATTCATATCCTATTTTTGCTAGTCCGCCCGGACTTTTAGGGAGATTAACAAAACGATCCAGGGCAGCTTCTGTCTTTTGCTTATACAAAATATTATCTGGAAATTCTTCAGAAAGTAGTATGAAGCAAGGGATTTCATATGTACTATAACTATAATAAGCTTCTGGTACCCGATTTGCAAATCCACCAGCTAGTTTTTCCGCCTGTTTCAGATATTGAGCAGAAGCCTCTGGTTGTAAGGATTTGGTGGCACGATATAACCAGATTGCTGCCAGACAAACTTGATCCTCAAAGCGATTCTCATCATAGTTCTCTGTATGTTTTACAATTTCTCCTCTTGCATTTTTAACGGTTCCATTTCCTTGATAGGTAGTAGCAAATTCGTATAATTTTTGTGCATTTAATAGTAGAGCATCTGCATATTGAGTATTTCCATTAGTTCGAAAAACAATGGAAGATACTGCCTGAGAAGCTGCCATTGCAGCTACTATACTGGTTGCAGGAGCATCTTTATCTGCATAAAAGGAGGGACGATTAGGATATAATGCCTGCATAACTTCGTTCGCAACCCATGATTTATGTTCTTCGTCTACATTACCTACTTCGACAAAAACCCGATATGTAGGCAGATCATTAATGGTTTTAAATCGAAGACATTTAATAAAATAGTCGCCTACCCATTTTAAATTATTTAGCAAATAGGAGATTTGACCTGATTGTTGATATCCTTTGGGGTATTCCAGCGCACTCCATGCCAGAGTAGAGGCTGCAAATGACATAGTTGCATTCCACTTAGGCGAATCTCCTGCATCGTACCAGCCTCCTGTCAGATCAATACCTACATCCTTTCCATCACGTAAATGAGAATCGCCTCGCCAACTAAGGCGATTGTTGGCGGGCATCTTTCCTGAACGCTGAGCTTCATAAAAAAGCAATGTTTTTTGCAAGCCTTCTGCGTAATTGTATTGTGCATATAGGCTTTGTAGTCCAAAGATGGAAAGTAAAATACTACAGGTCGTAAGAGAAAGTAGGCTTTTCATAGTAAGTATGAATAGATAAAAGAATTATAAAACAGTTTATTAAAAAATGTCTGTTTTATATGCTGTTGTATATAACATAAAGTTGGACAAAATCCAAATAGAAAGGCCCACCGATAGGCGAGCCTTTTAGTACATTAGTAAGATCAAAATATAAAATGTAAACGCATTATTTTGGGAAAGTATCAAAAGGATAAGCCTACTCGAATAGACATACGATGCAGAATAATATTTTTGGAAGAGGTAGTCTCCTCATTTACAAAGCTTTGATATACATGTTGTCGGCGATAACCTATTGCAAAGGAAAATGCTGTTCTTTTCTCTGACCTGGCAATAAAGCCAACTGCCGGATTTATAAATAAACCGCCCTGAGAAAGTTGACCATTAGTGGGGCTGCCATTGAAAACTCTTGTATAGAGTCCATAACCTATATCAAAAGAGATAAGAGGGGTTAGCCGGTTAGTGAGAGGAGTGTACATACTTCGCAGAAATAGGGGTAAGATTGTGCCTGTCTGATAGATATCCATTGCTGCTCCTATACCAGTAGCCCAATGAGAATTCCATTGATAGCCTGAGACAATCTGGAGTGACGCATCATTATTCCGTTTCTCTATCGTTGTGGTTGTATTTGTACTATGTCCGGAAAGGAACCCAGCTTCAACAGCAAGGAAGTATCCATGTGTACGAAACTTAACTCGGACAGGTTCACGGGCGATACTGTCCAGATCACTGAGTTCAAACCGGAATATTGAGCCTTCTGTTGTATGGATTTCTATTAGAGAATCCAGGTACTGTAAGGATTTTGCATTTCGAATAATGCTACCATTTTTTAAATAGAGGACTTCTTGAGTACGCTTTTGTTGTGCTTTACTGAATTGACATAGGCTAATGCACATGAATATAAACAATACTAGCTTTTTCATAAGGGGATAAATATTATCCCATGCTTACTATCTTCTAACATGAGATAATGGATGTGAAAATATTGTTGAAACAACTAGTCAGGTTGTATCTACTATTTTAAGTCTGGATATTTCAAGGGTAGTTGTTCCAGTGCCTTTAATGTTGCTTTGGCTATTATATGGTTTTTGTACCAGTTCTTATCTGCCGGAACAATGTGCCAGTCTGCAGCCTTCGAGCAGTGTTCAAAAATATCTTCGTATGCATCCAAATATATGTCTCTTTTTGTTGCAACCTGCCAGTCATTGTCATTATGTTTCCAGAACTTGGTGCGATTTTCCATTCGTTCTGTTAACCGTTCCTTTTGTTCTTCTGCAGAAACATGCAGGTAGAATTTGAGAATAACTGTATTGTTCTCAATAAGTAACGATTCAAAGTCGTTGATGTGTTTGAAGCGTTTCTTTATTGTTTTGTCATCTATCCATTTTTCTACCCGAGGCACCAGAACATCTTCATAATGTGAACGATTAAAAATGCCAATTATACCTTTACCTGGTACTTTCTGATGGATGCGCCATAAAAAATCGTGCCGGGATTCTTCTTCTGTAGGAGCTTTAAAGGCTGCAACCTGTACTCCTAATAGATTTAACCCACTGAATACATCATTGAGAACGCCGTCCTTTCCTGATGCGTCTAATCCCTGAAGAATAACTAAAATACTATATTCTCCCTGTGCATAAAGGATCTTTTGCTTTTCCCGTAATTGTTCCTGCAATTCTCCTGTTTTGAGTTTACATGCTTCTTTATCAGTTTCTTGAGGAGGTTTTGTATCTGTATTTTTAAGCTTATGCATAGGATCGTCTTATTTGACAATAGTATAACTTTAATATAACAAGTATACGTAAAAATCTATGCTCAATGTAAGAGAGCCAAGATAGGGGTGAGATTACCTGGCCTGATAACGTTCAACATGAATAGATACTAATTTCTGATCCTGAAAATTAAGCTGAACACGTTCTGTCTTGTTTATATCATAGCTATACCCGAAGTACCATTGTGGAGACATTCCCATATTGGAGTCATATACCTTGTTAATATCCTTGAAAAAAAGACTGATTCGTTCGAACTTCTTCCTATAGACAGAGTTAGCAGCTATTCTTTCAAGTTTTGAATAGAGATTATCTACAGATTCACCAAGCTGGATAGATACTTGAGGAAAAGAATTAGGCCATCTGTTTAGTTTTTTACCACTATTTAAGTATATGCTTTTAACCGTATTATTCTCAAAATAAATTTGTACTCCAGAATCTGTTCCTTTTTCTTCATCCAAAAAGATAGATGTATATAATGATAATGTGTTTTTTACCAAAGGCAGATCTGTATAAATAGAGTGGGTAATAGATAAATTATTTAACCCTTTGCTAGTGATTAGTGCTTGAGTCTTTGTATAAGTTGTTTGGGGAGAATCACCTATAGTGAAACCAAGATATGTACCAGTTGTTAGTGTTTCCGTTCCAAGATGGATTGGGGTGACAGGGTCAATGATGATTGGATGTATCTGCTCCTGATTGTCACAGCTAAAAAGCAGTATGTTAGTCAAAATGCAGAGTAAAATTCTTTTCATCTATATGGCAATGTATTTGTGGTAGATTGGCTAGTTAAAAATATGAATTATATTGAAAAAGCAACCTTTTGGTTGCCTTCTGTTAAAATCTATACATTATACCTGTTCCTACTCCCCACCATCCAGGAAAACTACTCAAAGTAGATGAGGTAGTTGAAGATGATAATGTTCTGCGGAAGCTGGGTTCAAGATAAATACTGTATTTATTGTCAATGGCATAATCCAGCTTTACACTTAACAATCCACTAAAAATTGTACTCTTATAGAATGAATTCTGTGAACGATTGAATTCGAGTGTTTCTATATTGTTTTCAGAACTACTAATCTGGCTCTTCAGAAATAGGTCTGTAGACACTCCTGCACCTATACTGGCTTTTACTTTTCGATTGAGTACTTTGTAAAGAACTCGCATTGGAAATCCAATATAATGATAGGTATTATCCAGACTTTGTACTTCATTGGTGTTTAGAGACGTCCTATAAGATATATTATTTTGGGCCAGTGTATTAGTAGGTGTACTTCTTGATGAAGCCCCAAATAATTCATAAAAGTCGGGCTGAATAGCAGAACTATTACTAAATGCGGTATACTGAGTCACATCTATCTGAGACTTACTATAAGTATACTGAACTCCTCCTAGGATGGAAAACCTTTCTGATAGTGCAAACTCTGTTTGTAAACCTGTTGCATAAAAAGTACCCGAATGTGTCATGCTACCTATGTCCTTACTTGATGGGCTAACAGCATTGGTTTTTCCTACTGTTGTCGGAGTAAGTGCTTGATCAGCATAACTATTCATTGCAGAATAACTGGTTGAGTTAAAATTTGGATTAAAGCTTCCTGGAGTTGCACCACCATCTAATCTCCAACGTGCTCTGTGCATTTGTTTCTTTTGCTGTGCTGCCAGATCCTGTGCTGTCAACTGATCCCAGAAATCCTGATTAAGTTTCCAGCGAATATCTTTCACTACAGCTTTTGCCATTTGCGTATGAACAGACTTTCCTGAGATAGGTTCAACAGCTACTATATAATTATTTGCTTGATAATTATTTGATTGGGAATGAATTGCTGATATATAATTTTCACTAGCTGGGTTAAGGTTTTGATCTACTATTGATGAACTCTCAACATTTTTTCCGGTATTTTTGAGTGTGTTTTTCTTTGTTGGTGAAGCTTCGTAATAAGCAACATTATCTTCCACATTCGTTGTCTGTAAACTTTTCTTTTGTTTATCCGATAATAATTTACCATTTGTAACAATAGATGTTTCCTGATTTTGTGGTGCTTTGCCTATAGATGTTGTTTGTGCATCTGTCTTAATAGCTGATGTCTTAGTACCTGATTTTGTTGATTCATAGGAAAGTTGATCCTGTTTTTCTACAAACTGAGTTGAACTGGTCTTTCCACTTTCTGAGTTGTTTCTGACTGTATTGGAAGATGATTCTGTTTTTGTAGCTGGTTGAAGGACAGGGGTTGACGAATGCTGAGATAAAGTATTACTGGCTGTATTAGAGGCAGACACATTAGAAATAGCAGATCGCGTAGAATCTGTATTGAAAGTTTTGTCTCCAGAAGATATGGATACTCCTTTGTCAGGGCCAGAACTATGGATTTCTTTCTCATAATGATTTACAATGGCAATACTATTCCCTTTCATGGACTGCTGGATGGTCCATATACCAGTTGCCAATACCAGTAATGCTACGGCAGCAGCGACTCGCAGCTTAAATAAATATAGCTTTCTTTTATATTTATCTCTTTCTGCATCTGCCAGTTTTGTTTCAATATTTGACCAGATCATTGGATCTGGGGGTAACTCAGCGTTTTCAAACGCGTCTCTCCACTGCTCTTCAAAGCTATTCTTTTCGGAAGCGTTCATATTTTATTTGTTGTTTATCTTCTATCATTTGGCGGAGTATAGCTCTAGCACGTGCATATTGCGACTTGGAAGTGCCTTCGCTAATACCCAGCATAGTGCCAATTTCATTATGTTGATAACCTTCAATGGCATACAGGTTAAAAATGACCTGATAACGTGGTGCCAGCTGTTGCACCATCTCCAGTAATTCCTGGAAACTCAGATCTGAAAGGGATGAATGACTATCTTCTGCTTCATGTATATCATCTATATCTACTGCTGGAAACATGTATAATTTACTACGATTCTGATTCAATGCTGTATTGATAACAATACGTTTGATCCATCCCTCAAGAGGACAATCTCTCCGAAAATCTTTTATTTTCTCAAAAACTTTAATAAACGATTCCTGTAATACATCTTCTGCTTCCAGTCGGCTTTTTGCATAGCGCAAGCACACTACAAACATTCTTTTGGAGAAAAGTTCGTAGAGGCGTCGCTGTTGGGTTCTATCTCCTCTTATACAGCCTTCTATAAGTTCGTCTTCACTGAATAACATTCAGTCTGGTTGGGAGTAATGTGGTAAAAGTGGTAAATCAAAAGATCGATTTCATAGCTACAGACGGATTATTCAGTATCTGCTTTCTCCAAGACTCTTAAATAGTTGAAATGGTTGCATTCAGTATAAAAAATAATTTCTATTGTAATTAAAAAACATGATCTTCCTGATAATTTACAATTTTAGACTGGAATAGATTCATTTTTTAACGATTTTAACAAATGACCACAACAGATATCGTGGTAGAAACTGTCGGTTGGATAGGTTCTGTATTAGTAGTAACAGCTTACTTTTTAAATATGAGTGGTAAAATAGATGCCCAATCTACTCTATACAAATGGTTAAACATTATAGGTAGTGCAGGCTTAATCATTCTTACTTTATATCATAAGGCTATTCCCTCTGCGGTGGTAAATATAATCTGGACAGTAATTGGAATTGCGGCATTGATCAGGACAGCCAGAAAACAGCCGAAAGTAGAATCGAAGCAGTTATGAGTTTTGGGTCTGCAACGCTGTAATCTCCAAAAAAGCTTTTGGCAGATTGTCAGTCAAATCAGATGCAACCATACTATATATACTTTTCTCTTTTACTGCTATATCTCCTGCTAATCCATGAAGATATACGCCAAAGATTGCTGCATGTGCAGGGTTATACTTTTGGGCTAGAAGAGCCGTAATTATCCCTGTAAGCACATCTCCAGACCCTCCTGTTGCCATACCTGGATTCCCAGTTGAGTTAAAGTGAATGCTACCATCTGGTAGAGCTACTGCTGTATGTGCACCTTTTAAACACACAATAACCTGATATTTTACAGAAAACTCTCGTAGCAGATCTAACTTTTCATAATCATTCTGCCATGAACGATTTAATAATTTCTGAAATTCCTTGGGGTGGGGGGTAATGATTGTATTTTCAGGTAGTTTGTCTAGTAGGTCTCTACCTTCAGGAGTAGATAAATTGTTAATTCCATCTGCGTCTATAATTAATGGAATGGAACTGCCATGTTCTATAATAGAATGGATTAAGGAAAGAATCTTCGTATCAATACTAAGTCCGGGACCGAGACCTATCGCAGAATAGCTTTTGAGTTGGTCTTCTGTCCATTCGGTTGTAGATAGATACTTATTGTCATCTGCCGAAAACAAAGCTTCTGGTATGTTGGATTGTACCAGGTCATTTGCATGTTTAGGTGCATGGAGAGTTAATTTACCCACTCCGCTACGTAAACAGGCTCGTGCAGAAAGGATTGCTGCTCCCATCATCCCATAGCTGCCTGCTATCAATAATGCGTGGCCATTGGTTCCCTTATGTGAAAACTTTGATCGTTTTTTCAGGTATGTAATTGCTTTCCTTGTATGTGTATAAAAATAGTTTGTGCTAGCTTGAGCGATAGCAGTAGGATGTAAGCCAATATCTACCAGATGCCAATCTCCTATGAAATCGGCATTTTGTGGAAGCATAAATGCAAGTTTAGGAAGTTGGAAGGCAATGGTTTGAGTGGCTTTTATAATAACATCTTCTTTTGAGTTATTTGTATCTGTAAAGAGACCTGAAGGAATATCGACAGCGATAATGGTTTTGGCTTGGTTCATAGCCTGTACTATATCGGCCGCCAGACCAGCTAATGGACGATTTAACCCCGAACCAAATAACGCATCAATCAAAATATCTTCAGTGTGAAATTGAGGAAGCTTTGAGTTGGGTGTGATCCTTTGTTCAGAGATTAAAGAGGATAAGCGCTGGAGATTGATATCAAAATCTTTGGATGTTTTTGCTGTAGGCAAGATAGTATACACCTCAACTTTGTAACCATAAGAATATAAGATTCTTGCAATTACCAGGCCATCTCCACCATTATTACCTGGTCCGCATACAATTTTAATTCTCTTTATATTGGAATAATGCTGCATAAACCAGCTAGAGAACGCAGTGGCTGCCCGTTCCATAAGATCAATGGAAGTAACAGGTTCATGGTTTATCGTATACTCATCTATTTCACGTATTTGAGTTGCAGATACTATTTTCATATATAAAAGGCAGCAAATTTGTAAAAGTATAAATAGTAGGTATACTCTAAATAATTATGTAGGATAATAGTAAAATGATGCAAGTAAGACTATCTCCCTATCATAATTTACATAGATAGTTTTTCTACAAAATTAGAGTCTACATAATTAAAGAAGGTTCTTGTAAAAAATAGTTCCTTTAATTGCTTCTAATGACCTTTTTAGTAGAAATAAGTGTATCTCTTATATACAGTTTTATAAGCAGTATTCCTGGCGACAATTGTGAAGCAGGTAGTAATTTGGGAGTGTTTGTCCATTTAAAAGACTGAGTAGCAATTTTTTGTCCCAACATATTATATACTTCTGCTGTAATAGGTGTGTTTTCAGTGAGGTGATCAAATTGGATATATACATCACCAGATGATGGATTAGGATAGAGATAGACCTGACTTGACTTATTTTCATTTTCAGTTGCAAGTGCATCACATACCCCTGGAATTGCATAGTCTAGCCATGCTAGTCGGGTAGTCAGCCAGGTTTTCAGATAATCTACCTCTCCCTGATAGCTACCGGGAATGACAGCATTAGGCCATACATATTCTTTTAAGATTGGCCATCTCTGGTAATTACGGTTTTGCGCTTCCTGTAGAATAGTAGCCAATGAGTCTATAAAATGCATCAGAGAGTCTGTATAAAATGCTCCTTTGCGTAGTGTAATCCACCTGCACTTTGCTTCATCTCTATATCTTGTATCTTCCAGTAGACGTTCCCACCAGAAAGGAACTAATGAGTTATCTGTAGAAAATGAATAATTCATTCGATATGCCCACTGATCTGTTTTATTGCCATTATAGTAATCAGCATTCCCTTGTGAAATATTATAATCCCATACTGGACCCATAGTTAATAATCCTCCTTTACTGTCCTTATTTTTATGCATGAACGTACTTATACGATAACCATCGACATTAAATACTGCTTCTGTTAGGAGAAAATAATCAATAAAAGAAGCTGTATTAATATACTTGCGATATCCTCCCTGAGCAGAATCTGCGAAATTGCTGCCCTTCAGGCTACTTTCAAAAGCATGCATAAATCCCTGAATATATTGTTCCTGCTCAGGAGTAATATCATCCCCTTTAGGTGGATCATTCCGTTCTGGGTATTCATATAGAAAAGTAATCTTCTGTCCCTGATTTGTTCCAGACGGGAGATTGGGCTGATATTGAGAGTCAAAGCCTCCTCCTATAGTTCCAGTTGTCTTATCTATCTTTAGTATATAACCTCCTGTAACATTATCACCCGAGTTGTCTGTACTTTTTAATTTTGAAATATTAACCCGATTGGAATTTCGTTTGATTTTTTCAAGCAGAATATAAACACCTTTGTACTCTCCATCTACAACCAGTTCACAATATCGAAAACGGCTTGCATACCATCCCATTCTTTGGGAAAGATGATACGCAATAACATCCCTTAACATACTCTTATCACTGTAAGGTGCATAAAGAATCCAATCGTTTTCAGCAGGTAGACCTAATAGAGAAACATCATGACTCTCTTCTGTATCAGATGGATCTCGTGTTTCAAAGCCATATGATTTCTTAGGATACATTTGTGAACTGGAACCCCGGATTTCTATGCCAATTTTACCAGTATAATTATTCCAGTTATCTGTGATTTTATTGATGGTCCCTGGACCATTATCTATCATACCCATGTCTGCAATGATTTTGGGATCATCAACTATTGTCTGACCATGAGTATCAATGATGATAATAGGAAGGTTGGATGTTGTAAAATTCTGACTGTAGATTACAAATGGGATAAACGCAAATAGAAAACTATAAACGATAGTAGTACAAAACTTCATAGTGATATATAGGGGTTATAAATATTTTTTCTGTTCGGGTAAAAATAAGTAAAAAAAGCTGGTAGATTTAAATTGAATGTTGAAATAGTTCAAGGTGTTAACTTTTTCTAGGCAGAATAATAGCTGCGTCGTCTGACATAAAGAGGTCTTTCCAGAAAAGGATATTTTTCCGGATTGGCTAGTTGGGAGCTATTCTCATGTGGGCGGACTTTAAGATTTCCTTTATCCCATAATTGTTTAGCTCTTTCTATAGAATCTGATTCTGAAGGAGAAAATTCAAATACCGAAAGAGGGTAAAGATCAGGTTGTCCTGCATCTACCCAGCAGGTAAACCAGAAATCACGGACAAGTTCAATTGCCATACGCATCTGCCGTTCAACCTGGCCATTAAGCATATGATGATAGGCGTTTACATAGTCTCGTGAGTATACACGTTGCGTTGTGGCACCTCGCTGTTCAAAGCTGTATTTTTTATCATCTGAGAATTTTTGGGAAACTAGCTTCTCAAAACGTAATACTGAGTCTACAGCATTATTCGCCTGTTGCAATGCTTGCCATATACGTTGTTGTGGATGGTACAGGTAATGCGCCTGACCTATCCAGAAGTCATAATTTGGGGAAAATAACTCTGGTATGCGTGCTTCCCATAATCCATGGATACCATGCTGGTTGGTAAGTTGCCCATTATAATTCCGGGTAGTATGTAATGGTACATTCAGATCTCCAATATAATGTCCTATATCAGCTGATAATGTTAAAATACGTTTGGGATTGCGTTGAAGAAAAGCTTCTGTCAATTGAAACTTCATTTGCATAACCCACCATGGAACAATACCATGGGTCTGAAGCGTATCTTCTGTATAGTGTTTTATCGCATCCTTCCAGTTACGTGGTAGTTTAAAAATAGCACTATCACCATACGCCTCCATATCAATATAATGTTTTACAGCTTCTCCTGGCACAATGTAACGCCTGCGATCTGGATTAACGGCATTCTCTGTAATAAACACAATGTGATGTTTATAGAATGAGATCATTTCAGGGGGAAGGCCAAAAATGGCTAATCTGTTAATCTGTTTGTGGGCATAAAATCCCCATCCAAAAGATGTGGAGGTGCTACAGAATAAAATAAAAATGCAAGATAGTCTTTGGAGGTTCAAGAAAGTGTCAGATAAAAATGGAAAAATACACACATATAAAGTTTGCGTAAAATAAGTGATTGAATAATTATTTGTTTTGTGGTATCCCATTTTTTTTAATAAAGTGTAATTTATTGTGTTCTTTGTCCTGTTGTTTTGATGAGAAAATCTCGCATTGTACTTTTGACACATATATCAATTGAATACAAATACATGATAAGATCATACATACTTTGGGGAGTAATTCTAGTTAGCATACTTGTGGGATGTACGAGTGAGACTCATACAGATGAAACTTCTACAACGGCAATATCTTCAGTTTCTGCTCTCAATTATGGTGTACTAACAACCTATCCACATGACGCTACTTTATTTACTGAGGGTTTATTGATGTATAAAGGTAAGTTATATGAAAGCACAGGATCACCTAGTGAATTACAACAAACACGATCTCTGGTAGGAGTTGTAGATCTCGCTAATGGTAAGATGGAAGAGAAAATAGAACTTGATCGAAACAAATATTTTGGGGAAGGCATTGTATTCCTGCATGATAAACTTTACCAACTCACATACCGAACAAAGATTGGATTTATATATGATGCCACTACTTTCAAGCAAATCGGAACATTTACCTTTCCAAGTAGTGAGGGATGGGGATTTACTACAGACAGTACCGCTTTAATTATGAGCGATGGTTCTAACAAACTAACCTATCTGAATCCAAAATCTTTTAAAGTTGAGAAAGTATTATCAGTTATAGAGAACGGAAATCCAGTCACAAATCTTAATGAACTGGAATATATTAATGGATTTATTTATGCAAATGTCTATACAACAAACTTTATTGTTAAAATAGATCCTGGTACAGGCAAAGTGGCAGGTCGGCTGGATTTTTCTACTCTTGTCTATGACGCCAAGGCTAAAAACCCTTCAGCTTTGGAAATGAATGGTATTGCCTATGATTCGACACGAAATACAGTCTATATTACTGGTAAGTTTTGGCCTGTTATCTATGAGGTGAAAATAAATAACTGATTCCATGTGGCAAAGGAATCAGTTTATGCGATTAGTAGTCCTAATGGGATATATTTTCAGAATCATAGCCAATCTCCTCATCCGCCATTTGTTCGCTCTTATCTATATAGATAGACTTAGGATATCCTAATACATCATCATAGGTAACTTTGATAACAGCCACGCTTTTAGGATCTGTAGTTTGGATGAGCTGAAAAAGTTCATCAATGGTTTTATAGCTTTTTTGCAAATCTGCAGGCAAGCTAACTCCATTAGTATCTTTCACATCTACAATCTGGTTATTTTGTACTATTACTGTCATCTTTTCACCTCCTCTGATACAGAAACAATTTAATCGTTGAGTGAAGGTATAATTTACTAATTGATTGGATGCCCAGCGAGATGAGTTGGCTTTTAGGTCTGCAGATGTAGATTCATCTTTAGAACATGCTAGAAATAGCAGGAGACTTACAATAAATAAAGCAGGTTTCATAAGATCACGTTTTTTAGTCAAGACACGATCTTAGATTAAATGGTTGCATTAGCTATTACATTTCCGAATTCTTTTCCAGCAGCATTATGTACACGATTCTACTGGAAAAGGATTTGAATTCTTTATTCTATTTTTTTCCGAAACTTCTCAGAGTGTAGGTGAAGGTAAGCATAAAGTATTGCTTTAGCACCTGTGTTTGTGAGTCTTCTATATATGTTTCCGTTACATTACGGGATATGTTGTTATTCTGATTGAGTAAGTCAAACACTGAGAGTTTCAATTCTCCATTCTGATCCTTGAGGAATTTTTTTGCAAAGCTTGCATTCCAGAGTACATAACTTTGATTATATCCACCTTCCAGACCGAAATATTGGGTATAGCTGACATTATTCTGCAATACAAACCCCTTCCCAAATGTCCAGTTGAGCTTACCATTTGCCAGATGATAAAAGTAATTGTTGTTCAATTGAGGTTGCAGTGTATTACGTACTATATTATAGTTGCCTGTGTAGCCAAGGGTGAAATCTATTTTTTCGCTTATGTTACTACTTAAAGTCAAGCCCTGACTAAGTGTGTAACTGTTGGATGTATTGATAGCAGTATTGATTAAGGCAGGTGTGTTATTGTACGTAACACTTGATGTCAGATTGAGATTGCTTTTCAGAAAACCCACTGGTAAACCATACGTAAATAATGAACGTGCACTCCATGATCCATTCAAATTAACTGGGGTTGATAATTGAGCACCTTTTTTTAAGGTTATATCCTGAGTTAATACTGAGTCTTTAGTGGCAATAAATGTGGAGTTCCCTATATTGTTGTTAGTTCGTGTAAGAGAGATCATAGCCAGCAATGTTCTGCCTTTTGTGGGTTGAGCAGCAGAGTAACGTGCCATAAACGAATGAACAAACTCTTGTCTCAGATTGGAGTTACCACCTGTAAGTAAAAGCGGGTTGTTGTTATTGATGACATTTTGCAACTGCGTGATTGACGGAAGATTGGTTGACGTGCGATAGAATATACGAATATTTCGACTGGTGGTAAACTTATAATTAAGCATCAAAGAAGGTAATGCATTATAGAAGCTCCGATTAATTTTATTGGTTATTGGAAAAAGTTGATTGCCAATAAGGTCAGCTTTCTGAAACCCTACATTAGCCATCATGTTAAGTTTTTTGTCGTTGATCCGATACCCAACACTCGCCCGATTTACATAATTCTGATTGTCAAATGTATTGGATAAACTTGGATTCAGATTACTGTGAGAATCTGTATTTTCATCATAATCATACGTTTCCTTTAAAGCATTTGATTGAGTGAAAGATGAATTATAATTGAACTGTAACTGGCTTTTACGACTTACTGGTTCTGTATATACCACATTACCTGACAGTGTATAGCCATCTGTATTGGATATAGATACTTGATCAGTTGTTTCCTGAGTAGCTATTTCATCTGTATAATAGTGAGCTAATGAATACAGGCGATTATTTCCATCGTTTTTGTTCCAACCGGTATTAATTCCAAAAGAAAATGTTCTGCCTTGCTTGGTGAAACGATGTCTGTACAAAATCTCGTTTCCAATAGTATATCCTTTTCTATCAGAGTTATAAGTATTGGTGATGTCATTCAGTAAGTTGCCATCTGACAATTGGGTACGACCCAGGGTGTTGCTTATTGAATTGTTGGTTTGAAAACTGAGTCTTGGTGTAAATACAATAGAATTGGCTGAGTCTATTTTGTACTCAATTCTCAAGTTAAAACGGTGATTCCAGTTTGTGTTTCCAGAAAAAGTATTGGTAGTATAATATTGACTTGAATCAGCATCAATGAAATATTCACGATTCAGTAATGTCTGATTCTGAGTATTTGCTTTATTAAAAAAATAACTGCCGTTTATCGTTACCTTTTTACCCCAGTTTCCTGAGTAATTAAGTCCCAGTGAATTGGTTGTTGAGATACCACTTTGTTGTCCTACCAGAAAGTTGTTGGAGGCATTATTTCCGCCTCCTCCCTGGCCTCCACCACCTCCACGATTTCCACCTCCGCCTCGTTGATTACCACCACTACTAAAGGCACCTACCAAGTCTTGTGTCGCAAAGTTCTGTTGATTTATATTGTTAGATAACCCCAGAATAGAAATTCTGTTACTTCCTTTAAAGATATTGAGATTACCACCAGCCTGATAGCGGTCATCTGTGCCGTACCCAGCGTATATCTTCCCAAATTTGCCGTTACGTTTATCTGCCTTAGTAACAATGTTAATAGTCTTTACAGATTGCCCGTCATCAAAACCGGTAAACTGTGATTGCTCACTCATTCGGTCAAATACCTGAATTTTATCAATCACTTCTGCCGGCAGATTGCGTAAGGCTAGGGTTGCATCATCTCCAAAGAATTCTTTACCATCTACCAAGACCTTTTTTACATCTTCGCCTTGAGCCTTCACTGCTCCGTTTTCCATTGATACACCAGGCATTTTAGTAACTAAATCTTCTGCACTGGCATCTCTATTGGTTTTAAAGGCACCCGCATTGTACTCTGTTGTATCGCCTTTCTGGACAGTTCTTTCTTCGTATCGTTTGGCCCGGATCTGAACTTCATTTAATTGGGTGGTTTTAGGATTGATCTGTAGATTACCCAGATCTTGTTTAGGTGATGTTACAAATACAGTCTGTTTGAATGGTTCATACCCTAGATAACTTACAGATAGTATGTATGTCTGATTTGAGAGTGATGCAAAGGTGAATCGACCTTCTACATCTGTTAATATATAAACCTTTTTGGTAGTGTCTGCCTGTGGAGCAAGCATGACAGTTGCTCCAATCAAAGGTGAATGATCTTTTTGATCTGAGAGGAGTCCTGTTAATTGCAGGTTCTGAGCCTGAGCAGAAAAAGTAAATAATAGTAGTACTAAAGTACAGATTGAGTATAACTTATGTTGAGCGTTCATCGCTAACAGAATGTGAGTAAAATCGCATAATTTATATTTAAAAGTTGCTTTAGAGTAAAATATACAACCTTAGATTTACAAAATTGTATAAAGTTTAAAACAATGTAGAAAATTTTATTCCTACGTCTGACAAAAAGGAAAATTGATATGTAAGAAATAATGACAAATTCAGATGACTTTACTGGAGGATGAGGTTACCAGAGTAGTTAGCTATGACATACTTTACGTTAATTCGGCAGTAAATTTACTTTTCGAAGAATACAAAACTGTCATTATGTCATCAGAAATGCTCCGGATTTATGGATGCTTTGTCAGCTGGATTTATCGGTTTTTGCGTTAATTATTTGTTTTTCAGTGTGTTATGTACGTGGTTTGTCTTGCCGATAGCCTAAAATAAGTTGTAAGTTCTGGTAATGGCACAGCTCTTGTTAGATTAAGATCGTTACAAAACAGAATATTCAACTATCAAACTAGTTATAACAATGGGAAAAATTATTGGAATAGACTTAGGTACTACAAACTCCTGCGTTGCTGTAATGGAAGGTAACGAGCCGGTTGTAATTCCAAATAGTGAAGGACGACGTACTACACCTTCTATTGTTGCTTTCTTAGCAAATGGTGAGCGGAAGGTAGGAGACCCTGCAAAACGTCAGGCTATCACAAATCCTAAAGATACTATTCAATCTATCAAACGTTTTATGGGAAAACGCTTCTCTGAAGTTACAACAGAAGCAGGTCGTGTTTCCTATCAGGTTGAAAAAGGACCAAATGATACACCTCGTGTACGTATAGGTGATCGTCAATATACTCCTCAAGAATTATCAGCTATGATTCTTCAGAAAATGAAGTCTACAGCTGAAGATTATCTGGGAACAACAGTAACCGAAGCTGTTATTACAGTACCTGCTTACTTCAATGATGCAGAACGTCAGGCTACAAAAGAGGCGGGTGAGATTGCAGGTTTGACTGTAAAACGGATCATCAATGAGCCTACTGCTGCGGCACTGGCTTATGGTCTGGACAAGAAAAACCAGGAATTGAAAATTGCTGTATTTGATTTGGGTGGTGGAACGTTTGACGTTTCTATTTTAGAGTTGGGTGATGGTGTATTTGAAGTAAAGTCTACTGACGGGGATACTCACCTGGGTGGTGATGACTTTGATCAGAAGATTATTGACTGGCTGGCTGAAGAATTCCAGAAAGATCATCCGAAAATAGATCTGCGTAAAGACCCAATGGCTTTACAACGTTTGAAAGAAGCTGCTGAGAAAGCTAAGATTGAATTATCCAGCTCTACTCAAACAGAGGTGAACTTACCATATATCATGCCGATTGATGGTATTCCTCAGCACTTGGTTCGTACTTTGACACGTGCAAAATTTGAGCAACTGTGCGATGATCTGATTCAGCGTACATTAGAACCTTGCCGTCGTGCTATGAAAAATTCCGGTTTCTCTACTTCTGAGATTACTGAAGTTATTCTGGTAGGTGGTTCTACTCGTATCCCACGTATTCAGGAAGAAGTTGAAAAGTTCTTCGGAAAGAAACCTTCCAAGAATGTTAACCCAGATGAGGCAGTTGCTGTAGGTGCTGCTATTCAAGGTGGTGTATTCACTGGAGAAGTAAAAGATGTGTTATTGTTGGATGTAACACCACTTTCTTTGGGTATTGAAACTTTAGGTGGTGTGTTTACCAAATTGATTGAGTCTAATACTACTATTCCTACTAAAAAATCAGAGGTGTTCTCAACGGCGTCTGATAATCAGCCTTCAGTAGAAATACATGTACTGCAAGGAGAACGCCAGATGGCAAGTGGTAACCGTACTATTGGACGATTCCACTTAGATGGTATTCCGCCTGCACCACGTGGTGTGCCTCAGGTTGAAGTAACTTTCGATATTGATGCTAACGGTATATTGCACGTTTCTGCTAAAGATCGTGGAACGGGCAAAGAGCAGAAAATCCGTATTGAAGCTTCATCTGGTTTGACTGATGCTGAAATCGAAAAAATGCGTAATGAAGCAAAAGCAAACGAAGAGACTGACAGAATAGAAAAAGAAAAAGTAGAGAAAGTAAATGCTGCTGATTCGCTGATCTTCCAAACTGAAAAACAGCTGAAAGATTATGGTGATAAACTTTCTGATGGAAATAAATCTGCTATTGAATCTGCATTAACAGATCTGCGTACTGCACATGGTAGTCGTGATATTGCTGCTATAGATGCTGCAATGGAAAAGCTGAACAATGCATGGCAGGCTGCTTCTCAAGAAATGTATAATGCTGCTGGAGCAGCAGGTCAACAGCCTGGAGCTGATGCAGGTCAGGGACAAGGTAATACCAATTCTGGAAAAGATTCCGAAGTAACAGATGTAGATTACGAAGAAGTTGGAAAATAATTTATTTCCCGCTCGAAAGAGTGGAGGATTTTATAGATAAGTTTATACAAAAGCCCGCTATCAAGTATTGGTAACGGGCTTTTTGTTTGTATTAGTATAGAGGAATATTTCGTCGTCTTTTGTAGCTTTACTTTCCATATCTATACTCTGATCTTATGCCGGAATTACCTGATTTAACTGTTTTCTCAGAAAATCTCACCAAAGCTTTTAAAGGAAAGACACTTACGTCTGTTCGAATTTTTCATGGAAAGAGATGCGATGCCTCTCAGGTGTTTGAAGAAAATGTACTCAATAAGACATTGAGTGAAGTAAAAACAATCGGTAAAGAAATGTTCTTTCACTTTGGAGAAGATGTTCATTTTGGTGTACATCTGATGTTGAAGGGAGGTACTGCTATCAGTGAAGACTTGGAAAGTATTTCCTATAAAATTGCAGCTTTTGGATTCAATGATGGAAAATTTGTTGTAATTACAGATCCCCAGCGTTGGGCAAAGGTAATAGTTAACCTAGCTAAAGACTCAACGCCAGATGCATTGTTAGGATCTTTAACTTTAGATGATTTTAAATCTGCTCTTAGACGCTTTCACGGTAAGCCAGTAAAAGCTTTTTTAATTGATCAAGCGGTAATGAAAGGCATTGGTAATGCATATGCAGATGAGATTCTCTATGATATAAAAGTAGATCCTGCCTCATTATGTAATAAACTACCAGATGAGATTATCGTATCATTACATAAACAGATCCCTTTAACACTACAATGGGGAGTAGATGAGATCAGAAAGTTAACCCCTGATGCAGTGTCTGGAGAAGGAAGGACTTTTATGAGAGTGCATCGTAAGGATTTAGACAAAACAACCACAGGATTTATAATTCAGCAGAAAGATGTATCTGGTAAAACCAGTTACTTTACAGAAGAGCAGATATATTATGGTTAGATTTATTGAACCATATTACATCAGTAGGCCTGCATTAATAGGGCAAGCTACAAGACTAGGGATATTCTGAGGAATCAGCTTTTGTGGCAACAAGACAATGTATAGTAGTTCGACTATATATTGTCTTGTTACATATTGCCTTGTTACATATGACAAATTGCTGTTACGCTTCTACTTGTGTAGTATAAATTAGCTTGGATGTATCAAACCCAAGATTTTGAGCATGAGTACGTAGTTTTTCAAGGCGGTTTTGATCCATTTCTGGTGTACGGCTTAAAATCCAGAGGTTGTCTCTGTCAGGTGTACCTACTAATGCAAAATCATATTTCTTTCCAACCTTCAATATCCAGTAATCACCACTAAAAGGCCAGGCAAATGTAACTTTTAACTTGGCATTAGTCTTCTTATCTACTACACAGGCTTTCCCTTTGGCAATATCTAACTCGCCTGTAAGAGAGTCTTTGTGGCATATATTCAACACATCAATATCTCCATCATCCCGTTTGGCATAAATTGCCTTTACACCATAACAACCTTTTTCGTACTTAAAAGGCAAGTGAGCAATTTCATACCATTCTCCCAGGTAGCGATCCAGATCTACTGATTCTTCGACAGGTAATTCTGAATGATTGTTTGATTTATGTAATATAGCATATGCTCCAATTGCTGCTGCTGATAACAGCGTTGAAGCTATCGCAATGTTTCGGTTATTCATAGGAATATTCATCACAGTATTAGTTTATTCTGAGAAGATAAAAAAAACTTCTATAGAAATCTAAAAATACATGCCACTCTGATGAAATATGATTATAAAGTAATTCAACATACAGGAGCCTATTTGGTATCTACTGCGATCTGATAACTAGGATCTTCAATGATATTTACCTCAACAATCTTTTCTGCATTCTTTAGTAATTGACGACAGTCCGGACTTAGATGTTTCAGGTGAAGCTTTTTTCCCGCCTTTTGATAGCGTTCTGTGAGTTTGTCAAGTGCATCAATTCCTGACATATCAGCTACTCTACTTTCTTTGAAGTCTATAACTACCTCTGCCGGATCTGTGGACACATCAAAAATCCCTGAAAAAGCAGTTACAGAAGCAAAAAATAAAGGTCCATACAATTCATAATGTTGTACTCCCTGTTTGTCTCTATATTTCTTTGCATGTATTCTTTTGGCACTTTCCCAGGCGAAAACTAATGCTGAAATGATGACACCAATCAGAACTGCCAGAGCGAGGTTATGAAGAATGATTGTAATAACTGCTACAATCACCATAGTTAATACATCTGCTAAGGGCATTCTGCCAAATGCCTTTAGGCTGGCCCATGCAAAAGTAGTGGCCGCTACCATAAACATTACACCTGTCAAGGCTGCCATAGGTAGCTTTTCAACGATATTAGCAAAGAAGACAATGAACACCAAAAGCATAACAGATGCTACAATACCTGATAACCGGGCACGTGCTCCCGCAGATATATTTATGATACTTTGGCCTACCAGGGTGCAACCTCCCATCCCATAAAAGAACCCACAGGTAATATTTGCAAGTCCCTGAGCTACACATTCTTTATTACCACGTCCTCGTGTTTGTGTAACTTCATCAATAAGATTCAATGTCAAAAGACTCTCCGTTAAACCTACACAGGCTACCACAAGAGAATAGGGGAATATAATGATTAGTGTTTTCCATTGCAAAGGAACTTGAGGAATATGGACTGGAGGAAAGCCAGCCTGAATAGATGCTACATCACCTACTGTTTTAGTCTCAATACCAAAACCTAGTACAATACCTGATACAATCAGAATAGCAGCCAGAGAGGACGGAACGGCTTTAGTAAAACGTGGAAGCCAGATAATGATAAGAAGTGTAAGTATTACCAGACCAAGCATAATCCATAGGGGGGGACCTGTAATCCAGTGCTGTACTCCTGTTGAATCAGTCGTCTTGAAATGAGTAAGCTGAGCAAGAAAAATGACAATACCTAATCCATTGACAAATCCATACATTACAGGTTGAGGTACCAACCGTATAAACTTTCCCAACCGGAATATACCAATTGTTATCTGGAGCAGGCCTGCCAGTATAACCGTTGCAAAAACATATTCAGGTCCATTATCTTTGACAAGTGAAGTCAGCACAACTGCAACGGCTCCAGTTGCTCCTGCAATCATACCTGGTCTTCCTCCAAATACAGAAGTGATGAAGCCCATAATAAAGGCTGCATACAAACCAATCATAGGAGATAAACCTGCTACTATGGCAAAGGCAAGGGCTTCAGGAATTAACGCTAATGCAACTGTAAGGCCGGAAAGAACTTCTGTTTGATAATTAACTTTTTGTGAGAAATCAAATAATTGTAAAGAAAGCCTCATAAATAAGGTGAACATCTAAATAAAGAAAGACAGCAAAAAGGTTCATGTTCCCAAAGGCTAAGGCTGGTACAAACTTCCAAAAAAAACCTGAAAAGAAATACTGCTAGTAAGTTCCAACTTCTATTTTAATGTATTCTACCAAATAAAGTAAACATATACGAAAAATTTCGTAGATAAATTTGGAAATACGAAAGCAATCGTAGTATATTTGACTACGAAATGAATCGTAGATATAATACACATATTGATCATGCAAAATCCTATTCCAAAGCCAACCGAAGCAGAGTTGGAGGTTTTACAAGTTTTATGGCAAAAAGGGGAGTCTACTGTACGAGATGTTCATGAACAACTAACTCAGTCAAAAGAGTCTGTATATACAACCACTCTCAAGATTATGCAAATTATGGCGGAGAAGGGCTTGGTAACACGTAACGAAGAAAATCGGACACATATCTATATGGCAGCTGTGAAAGAAGAGGATATACAGAAAACACTGCTTGATAAGTTTATAGATACCACTTTTCGGGGATCCGCTATGAAGTTGGTAATGCAGGCTCTGGGAAATAATAAAACATCTTCAGAAGAGCTTGCTGAAATTCAGCGTCTACTGGAACAGATGAGAGGGAAAAAACCATCCTGAATATAATTATGGCACTAGGTTTCTTATAAAAGACATACGATAAAAACAGGTTAGTATGGGGCTATAGACTTTACTAAATCCAGTAAATTATTCTCCTATTTAAAATCTTCAGGTCACTATATTTATACTATTGCTTATGAAAACTATGCTTTCTTCTCTTTTATCCCCTAAGTTGACAGAAGCTATTGGCTGGACTCTGCTGCATTCATTATGGCAAGGGGCTGTCATCGCAATTCTAATGGCTTTAGTTATGTTACTAATGAATCGGAGTTCTGCTCAGGCCCGGTATTTCGTCGCCGTTTCTGCTTTATTTTCTATTTTGTTGGTAGCTGGAATCACCTTCTATAGTGTGTATGAATCAAACGAAATAGTAGATCCCAATTTTTCAGGACAAGCTTTACAAAATGAATCGACAGGAGGAAAAATAGCAACTGGCCTGGCTGTGGCTCAACAATACAATCAGCTCCACACTTCCACTGCCACTACAGTTTGGGGACAAATGCAGGATCGCTGGTATAGCTATTTTGAGGAACATTTGCCATTATTAGTGACGCTCTGGGTTTTAGGTATTCTGGTATTGACATTACGATTTATGGGAGGAATGTTGTATGTGCAACGCCTCAAAAATTATAAAACATTGGATGTCTCTCAGGAATGGATAAATAAAACACAAATATTAAGTCATAAGATGGGATTGACTCGTTCAGTACAGATGATGGAGTCTGTGCTTGTCAAAGTTCCAATGGCGATTGGCTATTTCAAACCTGTTATTCTATTGCCAGTAGGTACTTTCACAGGTCTTTCTACGCAGCAGGTAGAAGCGATTCTGGCACATGAATTAGCACATATAGTACGCAATGATTATTGGGTAAACATATTTCAATCAATCATTGAGATCTTATTATTTTTCCATCCTGCTATCTGGTGGATATCAGGTATAATACGCCAGGAACGTGAGCATTGCTGTGATGATATGGCTGTACAGCTTAGTGGTGATAGTCTTACTTTTGCTCAGGCACTGACTAATCTGGAAGTGATGCAAACGGTACCTCAACTGGCTATGGCTGCAACAGGAAACAAAGGTTCTTTGTTGGGGCGTATTCAGCGGTTACTTCAGCAGTCTCCTCAAAAGCCGACATTCAATGAAGGACTATTAGTTTCAGGTGTATTAATGCTCTGTCTGGTTGCTGCATCTGCCAGTGCCTTTTCTAATCTGAAAAACACAGCTAATCAAGAGGTTGTTTCACAGGAACGTCCAGTTGCTTTGGCTACTAAATCCGTATCTGATGATAAACCAGAGCGTTTATCCGGTAATACAACATATTACAGTACTTTCACAGATACCAATAAGGTAGTTCGGGAGATCATTATTGTAAAGGATAAGAAGGGTGCAGTGACAGAGGTAGTGGTTGATGGGAAAAAACTGAAGAAAGAAGAATTGAAAAATTACAAACAGGTTATTGAATCTAAATTAAATGAAGCAAAAGAAGACGATGAAAAACTGGCTGAAGGCTATAAAATGGATAAATACCGTAAAGATAAAGTAGAAGAAGAGGAGGATGAAGAATATGAGGGTAGTTTTCTGGCTGTACCTCCTGTACCACCAGTCCCACCTGTAGAACCTGTTCCTCCAGTAGCCCCAGTACCTCCGGTTCCACCATTTCCTCCTATGCCTCCATTTATAGGCTTTGACTCAGAGTTCAGCAATGAAATAGGAGAGATGGGAGATAAAATAAGTAGACTGGGAGATGAGTTATCCCGACTTTATAGCAAACGTTCTCCTGATGATGACCATATAGCAGAAGTAAAGAAAAAGATGAATGTTCTTTCAGATAAGATGTTGCAACTGTCTCAAAAACAACAGGAAAAGCTACAAAGAATACAGAGTGATGCTGGTAAACAATACAGAGATAATCTGCGGGATTATTTGCAGGAGCTAAAACAATATCAGAGAGAGTTAGAACAGGAAGTGAGAGAGAATGATATTTATCTGAGAAATGAAGTAAATGCCAGAACTCGGGAGCAACAGCACAAAAAACAGGAAGAAGCACATGAGCGGGCAATGGTAGAACATGCAAAGCAGATGAAACGACATGACGAACAGATGCGGGAGCATGAGAAAGCAATGGAAAAGCATAATAAGTTTATGAAGCTTTTTGTCAGTGAATTAAAGAAAGATGGACTAATAAATAATGCGGATAGTTATAGCTTGAAACTCACTAATAAAAAGATGGTAGTAAATGGAAAGACACTGCCTGATACTGTATTTCAGAAATACAAAGAATTTATAAAGAAGGAATCAGGGGAGGATCTGGATAAGTGGAGTGATAGACAACAAATGCAAATCAATAATAACTGGCATGATAACGATAATGATGAATAGTCACTAAAGCATTTATCCAATCTGAACAATGTGATGGATAAGAAAGTTGAAAAAGATAATTGTTTAGCATTTGGTGGAGCAGAACGTAAAACTGACTTTGATAATTATAACTAAACTTGTCAAGAGTGCTAAAGTTTATGTTCTTAACAGTTCATTAGTACAAAATGAAATACTCCTGCATAAACGAATTGATGCAGGAGTATTGGTATGATTGAAAAGCTACAGAGGAAATACTGTTTATTGTACTATTATCCTTTGGATAGATGTGCCTTTGTTGGTTTGAATGCTAAGCAGATACATGCCTCTTGATTTTTCACCCAACTTTACTTCCAGAGTCTGCGTGGTTGATTGCGTATAGGAAATAACTTGTTTCTCTCCCAACATATTATAAACGGTAACCTGTTCAATACGCACAGTTGCATCAGTAGCCTGTATCCATAACTGATTCTGGGTAGGGTTTGGATACAATGAAATCTTGCCTCTCAGTACTTCTGGTTCACTTGCCATCACCCTATCAATAATGCTCTCATTCAGTTGAATTGCAGGATTAATCACCTTTGGTACATCGTATATAACATTTACGGTGGTGTTAGTACGAACAGGCTCATTGTAATCAAAGAAGATATCTGCAAAGTTCTCAATCAATGTCTTTTCTGGCAGATTTGCCTTAGGTTTAATCGAAAACTGAACAAATCCATTGCTTCCTGCCTGGTCTAGGGTGCTGTCTGGAAGATTAATGTTATTAAATGTCCAGATCAAAACAGGTTTCTCTTTGCCGCTCACTTTCAAGGTATATTTATGAGAAGCCGCACTCATATGTAATGAGGAAAGATCCAGATTTTCCGAGAGTGTATCAATCAATACCACAGTATAAGCATAGTCCGTTCCTGTATTCTGGAATCGGATAGTATACTTTAATTCAGAGCCTGGTGATGTATAATGATCATTGGTTGTACCTGCAGGGCTAACCTGTTTATCATTTGGATCGTATGAATCACGTATCATCAGGCAGTTGATGGATACTTCTGGTTCTGCATCATCCTGAGGTAATACATCTACAAAGCCTTTACTGACCACATCACTTACTGATGATACACACCCTTCAATAGTAAGATTGGTTTGTGATTTACGCGGATGGCCAGTTCTTTGATCTGCTTCCAGACGAATAGTTTTACCATTAGCAGGGATTTTTAGTATCAGGCTGTCGCCTTTTGCTAACAGGTAATTTTTGCGGAAAGCTAATTGAGCATTTAGGTACACTCTGAATTCTGTGCTATCAGCCATAGCTGCTTGCCCCACATTTTTAATAATCATCTGAACACGACCATTTTCTATGCATTTAGCAGTAAGTGAGATATCTGAGCTATCCCATGGTGAGTTTTCTGGAAGAGTATATCCATTAGCAGGAGTGATCCACGCTTTAGTACAAGCTGTCAATCCTGTAATGTTTGCAACACAGGATACTGAATCAATAATATGGATAGCCCCTGTTTCACTGGCATTGAGTATGCCAATATCAAAAACATAGTTTGAGTCTTTATCAATGGTATATGGTTTATCCGCTGATTTAAAGATTACATACTTTGGCATTTTGACATATACCTTCACACCTTGAGCTGCTGCATAACCATTATTTGTGTAGGTTACGAACGTTTCATTGGTAAAACATCTGCGACGGCGATCTGAGTTTACAGCACTTTCCAGATGAGGAAGTAATGTGACTTTATTGGCAAAGTTGACATTTGTCACACTATCACCTCTATTTTTAAGTGTAACAGATGCAGATACATTATTGGCTGGACAAAGTGGCTGTACAAATTGATTGTCAGTTGCATTAATGAGCTGACTAACTGTATAAGTACCTGTATCTGCAGAGATTTGATAATAGCCTGTGGAATCTGTAATGCCATAGTAATTACCAGGTTGTGTAACTACCAGAACCTGCTTCAAAGGCTTATCAGTGTTGTCAAAAGCACAATTTTGATTTTCATCTGAATAAATGCGGCCTTTGATAGTTGTTTGGAGCTTATCTGTATAATAAGAGCAAGGCAAACCGGAGATGTACAACTGTTTTACTTCTTCTTCTGTGAGTGCCCGGTTATAAATAGTGAGATCATCTACCACTCCATTGAAGAATTGAGTCAATGTAGAACGTCCACCTAGTATGGCTCTGACTGTACCACTACCATAATAGGTAGCGCCTCCTTTTGTTTCATCTGATCCTACTAGTATACCCTGATGATAGAATTTAAGAACATTCTGATCTCTGGTAACTACAAGATGTATCCATTCTCCTACTGTTGGAAGTGTACCTGTCAGAACAAATACATTAAATGGGGTCCGAACCAGGAATGCTATATCCTCCACCTCCATACCCAGAAGGCATATTGGCGTAACTATTATTGATAGATAAATTTTGATCGCCTCCTGTACTTCCCATGGAGAAGATAATGCTAGCTTCTCCAGTGCTGGGTAGTTTGACAGGTTTTACCCATAATGAATAACTATAACTAGGGTTTTTCAATCTGGCAGAGTATAATTCAATGTAGTTACCTTTCCCATTAAATAAGTAGGCACTATTAGGTTCGCCATGACGTCCTGTAGTGAGAGTTGCTCCATTCACATAGCCATTATTGCTATTGCCACTAAAGTCATTTGCATTGCCTTCAAATGGGTAGCAGGCAACCAAGCCTTGTTGTAAATTCTGAGACCAACCTGGAAAATATAGTAGGTATAATACCAATACCAGCCAGTATGATTTCTTGAATTGTAAAGGGAAATAACTTGTAGAGATGGGCATAGTTGACTATAGATTAATTGAGATAAATAGTTAGAGGTTTTATAGAAGTAATGTATGTAATTTTGTAGTAAAAGAAACTTTCCAGTAATAGATGTAAACAATCGTTTATTCCATAAATATTTCAGGGATAAGATATTTAATAATAATATAAAATAAATACAGAGTAAAAATCCGCAAAATTATACAAAGGTATAGTTTTAATCTGTTTCGGATTTAGCAGATATATTACATGAAAATAGTGATAGTTTGATTATAGGCTTATTTATTAAAAAGTGTTAGTGAGAAATATTTATTTGAGTGAAATATATAGCATCTATAGCTAGGGGAGTCTGGTTACGTCTATTATTCATCAAAATTCAGATAGATAAATGAAGGGAATTGCTGAATAATGTTCATATAGTAATATGGCTATCTAGCTTGATTTTATTTGTTTTTGGAGGTATGATGCAATTTCATAAATAACCTTTGATAATAGAAAACTTATCCAGAACTTGAGTCGTATAGCAAGATTATATAAAATATCTTACACTTATGCAACTGCAAAGCCTGGTTCAGCAACTGGAAAATATTTATAATGGAGAACCCTGGTATGGAGATTCTGTCCTTCAGAAGGTAAATGTGATCACAACAAAGGACGCCTATTACAAAGTGGGACCTGAAGTACATTGCATTGCTGAAATTGTCGCCCATATGACCATTTGGCGAAATGCATTGATTCAATGGTTGAAAGGGAATGATGAATACAATGTTAAATTCGATAGTGAAGAAGAATGGCCTCCTTTTAGAGATGTAAAAGGCATAGGATGGGAAAGTCTTAAAGCAAATTTAGCACAGTCTCAGGATGATATTACTACTTTATTACAGAATCAGCCAGATACCTTACTGGCAAAGCGCCTGGGACCTAAACAATATACACTTAAGTTTTTACTGGAAGGAATTATTGAGCATGATGTATATCACTTGGGACAGATAGGCTTGTTGGTTAGGTTGGCAAAAATAAGTATAGTGTAAAAATGTAAGTATATTGTCTTATCTCTGATTTACATTAATAAAAATATTGTATGACCTGACAGCATTTTTTATTTTTTTCAATGTATAGACAACGTTTCAAAAAGGGTAGGGGTCTTTATAGCAGATAGCAATCTCGAGAACTGTTTATCTGTGATCTTATATCTTATTTTTGACACACATTATCTATATGAAAAATATAAAAAGTTATTGGTGGCTGGTTGCGTTTATTGCCTTGTTTATTTATGCGTGCGATATTATTAACAAAGATGGCAGCCTTACTCCCCCCTCGCCACAAAATGGAACGACACTCTACACAACACCAAAGACGGGATTAGCTCTAAACCTTCTGGAAATGGAAGAGTATAAGGGGGCAACAGGTTTTCGTATTACACAACAACCGATAAACGGAAAAGCTAGCTTTATACAGGATGCTACCTTGTTATATTTTCCGGACACAACCAAAAATGTAAGCTCAGACTATTTTCTGCTTACTGTTAGTTCTGGTGATTCTCTTAGCCCTATTTCTATAGTAGATACAGTTATTATCAAGTTTACGCCTACTGACTCTATTCCCTGTAGTAATGGCGTTATCTCAGATAACTTCACTACCAGCCTCAACACTCCGATCACGATGAATGTGCTTGGCAATGATAGTTTTTGTGAAGGAACACTAGACAGTGCAACGCTGAATATAATCAGAGCTGTTGAACATGGTACGGTCAGCATTCAAAATAAGAGGATTGTATACACTCCTTATAGTAACTATGAAGGGTCTGATTACTTTATATATCAGGTTTGTAGTAGTACAGGTTCCTGCGCCATGGCTGTTGTAACTATTCAAGTTGGTCAAAATATATCCAATTGTCTGGAGGCTGTGAGTGATTCATTTGCTATTCAGACAGCGTATAGCCTATTTCTGGATGTATTGGCAAATGATGCATTGTGTTCAGGACAAGTTGCGCCAGTGTTAACTATTATTTCAGCACCTCAATATGGTAGTGCAGAAGTATCTGGTAACAAGATATTCTATGGTTTATATACAATTAATAGTGATTATGTAGGTATGGATTATATCCACTATCGTATTTGCCAGGGCTCTGTATGTGATACAGCGAGAGTTTCTCTTCAGATTAATGCAGGTGCCTGTACCAATATTCTGAATAGTGATACAATTGCTTATAAACCTGCTTTCCTATCTGACTCCTTGTACACAAAAGGAGCAAGTTTTCCTGTGCTGAAGAATGACGATTTGAGATGTGTTTATCATGGAATACGTATTGCTGAGCAGCCTTCAAATGGAACCGCTTCAATACGAGATAATAGAGTTGTATTTAAAGCAAATCCAGGTTTTGTAGGAAAAGATTCGCTCCAGTATAGTGTATGTGTTACCCCAAGTTCCTGCACACAAAAAGCAACTGTCTATTTTGATATTAAATAGACCCTTACTATACCTCATTATTCCAGAGTCATAAACATCTTATGACTCTGGAATAATGAGGTTATCCGAAATGATTTGATCGTTAGAATATAGATGTCTGATAAAGAACTGATTTTAGGTTGCCAGCAAAATGATCCTAAATCTCAAACGGCTTTTTACCAAAAGTATAAAAGCCGTTTGATGGGTATTTGCCGTCGGTATGCCAAGAATACAGAGGAAGCGGAAGATATTCTACAAGAGTCGTTTATAAAGATCTTCAGAAACATTGCAGAAATACGTAATCCCGATGCTATAGTAGGATGGATGAAACGAATTGTCACAAATACGGCATTGAATTATTACCGGTCACAATTGCATTATCCGCAAACTGTCGACTACCAGGATATATCCCATAGCAATGATGATTACTGGAAGTTAATGGCACAGTTGTCCAATGAAGAGATTGTAAAAGTGATCAACGCGTTACCTGATGGGTATCGAATGGTATTTAACCTATATGTAATCGATGGATATGACCATGCTGAAATTGGACAGATGTTGGGCATATCTGAGAATACCTCACGCTCTCAATTGTTTAAAGCGAGAGATGTATTAAAGAAAAAACTAAAAGAGTTAGGAATCGTGAACTATGAGCAACAAACCTAACGATAACGAAAAAGAATTCTTCCAGAACAGGTTCGATGACTTTACATCCGAACCGGATGAGGCGGTATGGAAAAATATACAGAAAACGTTGGGACATCCGACGTGGCAGGATCTCTTTTGGCAAAATGGCAGACTTATTACATTAAATACAATTCTGGTAATGATGTTTTGTCTGGGACGTCTGACTATTTCGGATCATCGTTTATTTACTGGAGTACAAGAGAAGCCTGTTGTGCAGTCAACAGATCCTGTTGTATCTGAATATACAAATACCTCCCAGCTAAAGGACACAGGTTTGTCTGATATCAAAAAAGCTTCTGGCTATTCTACAAATGGAAAGAATATGTTAGCTGATAGGACTATAGACAGCGACACAAAAATAGGTCTTCCTATTCAGGATAATTTTGAAAATAAATTTACTCGTCACCAAAGAAAGCGGGTTCTAAGGAACACTGATAATAAACTGAGTAACAGAGTTAAACCTGCCACTGAAAATACTATTGCTTATACAAACAGATTACATAAAGGTGATACTATAAACTCTGTAACTGCTGATCCTGTTTCTAATCGGTCTCTGACTTCCAATACCAGAAAGCCTACCAAGAACGTCGTACCTAAAAAGACTTCTGATATTTATTCTTCTAAGGAAACCACTGGCAACAAAACTTTGAATACTAATGATTTTATTCCCGAGGATACTTTGTCTGGCATTATAGTCAGATCGGAAAAACAGCTTTTAAGAAATGAAGGACATAGTGTATTGTCCTCTGCTGAGAAACAGCCGCTCATAAAAGGGAAAAAAGATAAACAATTCGTTGTTTCAAAGAAACTTTATACCTCTTCAAACAAACAATATTCTGTTAAGGGTGAAATAAAGACCAAAATACTATCTCATGGTAATACCAGAGATGAAAATACAGGTATACTTAACTATGAATACAATGAGAGTGCCGATAAACAATTTTTATTATCTGAAAGTGAACACATCAGTGTTTTGTCAAAACTGAAATATCGTCCTTTAGAAGCAACTGATAATAAAATTTCTTTAATCAATGTTTCTATACCAAAGATAACACCCAAAGACTCTAAATTGCCAATAAGCAGATGGAGTGTATATGTGAGTTATACACATTCAAATAGTTATTATATGGTTTCACCTGTTACTACCGATTCCATATGGGTAGACCAAGTCAAGTTAGGCAAGTCTATGGCTGCTCAACGTATGGGCTGGCAATGGCAGGCAGGTATTGAATATGTCTATAATCAGAGACTGCGTTTACGCGGTGGAATTTTCTACTATCGTCAGGAACAGCAGTTACAATATAATTCAAAGAGTTTGTATCCTACGTCAACGTATGTGAGAACAGATAGCAGTACGGGAGTTACTATCATTTCAACCTATAGAAAAGATACCTATGAAATGAAGTCCATCCAGCAAAACGTTGGAGGACGCCTGGATGTATTGTATCAGGTTGGCATGCTCAAGGGCTTCCGTCATTATGCTTTGGGAGGTTTGCAAGGATCTATTTATCGTACGAATGAAAAAGTATCAGGTATTCAGACTCATGTATTAATTGGATATGGTATTGCGCATTTTTTCGGTCACAGACTGGAAGGGTGGATAGAGCCTAACTTCAGATATTCGCTGAATACCTATGCTGATCCTATGAGATATTTGCGTATACAACCTTATTATTTTGGCGTTTCAGCAGGGGTACAGCTACATCTGAAATAACTACTATCCTGAGTTGTGTGAGAAATAGGCTAATTCTGTAAAATATGAGAAAAATGTGCGTCTCTATTAAATCTAACTTACTTATGAATAGATCAGATATTCATGAAGTGATAGAGTTTTCTCTTATTTTGAGTGAGAAACTCGTCAGATAGATAATGAATCCCATAAATCGTGTTACTACGGTACCTGCCTGGATGAAAATTACCCTAAAGCTGGCAGGAATCTATAATATACTCTGGGGAAGCTGGATAGTATTGTTCCCCCATCATTTTTTTGATCTGGTAGGTATGGTACAACCAAACTATCCTGGTATATGGCAGTCGGTAGGTATGATTGTAGGTGTATATGGTTTGGGGTATTACATTGCTGCATTTGATCCTGTAAGACATTGGCCCATCATACTGGTAGGTTTTCTGGGTAAGTTATTTGGACCTGTGGGTTTGGTTCTATATGCCTGGAGAGGTGAACTACCCTGGGTATTTGGCTGGGTCAATGTAACTAATGATCTGATTTGGCTAGTACCATTTGCCATCATCCTATATTATTCCTGGAAACAGGAAAGTAAGGCATAATTTTTTCTTACTACTACTTGTACATAAATAAGTAGAACTATGAAAGCAGATAAATCAGTAGAAGAAAAAAGGCAGAAAGCTATAGAAAATAAGCCACATACTGCCGAAGATCTGTCTGTCAATGCAGACAAACAGGTTAGTAAACCAGATGAGGCGAATACCAGTGAAGCCAATGGACGTGATTTCCATGATGTCCCAAAGTTGACACATTCAGAGGGACACTCTACCATAGCAAGGGATAACGACTCAGATAATGCCAATGGGTTGCTCAGGTTTAATGATAATAAGGATGAGGATAAGCCTGAAGTAACGGAAAAATTTATGGATGAAACTGTTAAGAAAAACGACAAGTAAAAAATAGCCCGACTTTGCAGAAGTCGGGCTATTTTTTGTATAGATATAGGTTGTAGTAGCGAGTACTTTGTTAGATTTCTACAAAGTAAATTTGATAGGTAGACTAAAACGGACAGGCACTTCTTTGCCACTTTGTTTTCCGGGTATCCACTTAGGCATTAGTTTGGCTACTCGTAGTGCTTCTGCATCCATTTCAGCGTTAACTCCTTTTGCAATTTTTATATCAGAGATATCTCCGTTCTCTTTTACTACAAAAGACAGAAATACTGTTCCATATACACCTTTCTCGCGTGATTCTGCCGGGTACTTCAGATTTTCAGCCAGAAATTCTCCTAGCTTTGGAAACCCTCCCGGAAACTCTGGCATGTGCTCTACGGCAACAAATGGCTCATCTGTACTGATATTATCAGAAGGCGCATAGCCAACTACTACCAGACCTTTACCACCGGAAGCCGAATTGCTTTTATCTTTTCCCTCCAGGACAAACTGAATGGGTAATGCCATTTTTACATTGGTTGCCTGCTTGCCTTTTTGTCCGGGTGTCCATGTTTGTTTCAGATTGCTTAGTACTCTGATCACTTCCTGATCTACATCTGAGTGTACTCCCTGTGTTATTTCTATATTTTCCAGTTTACCCTCTTTATTGATAGTATAAGAGGCTACTACCTGTCCCTGCGCTCCTGCTTTACGGGCAGACAATGGATAGCGTATAGTTTGTGATATTTCTCTATACAAAGCATCTGTGCCTCCTGAATATTCAGGCATCTGATCTACAGCAGTAGTACGAGCAGATGGATTAATGCTATCCTGGCTTCTACATGCATACACTAATATAAGTACTAAAGCAGAAAGGATACTGCCTACAGCCTTCCAGGTTGTAGGCTTGTTGGTTTTAACAGAACGAAGCATACTGATACGACTTTTTAAAGATGAATGATAAAAGGACTGTACTAATGGGATATTCAGTTTTTTTAACAAAGAGTGAGTCAATAACCTGATGTAGATCTCTGATGAACCTTCCTGTAAGGCTGCCTGATCTGCCAGGTATTCATGTATGGCACGTTGTGATTTTTGGAAAGCATATACAATAGGATGAAACCAGAATAGGATCTTATATATCTCTGTCAGTAAGATATCAGCAGAATGCCATTGGCGTATATGTGTTTTCTCATGGAGTAGGATTAAGTCTGTTTCTCTATCTGTTAGTTTTTGGCTATCATCCCAGAAGAGCCATTTGAAAAAAGAAAAGGTAGGCAGCTGGCCTTTTGTAAAGATAAGTTGATAGCCTTCCTGTGATTGGTAGGTAAACGCCTGTTTTTGCCGCCAGAGGCGTACTAACTGTAAACCCAAGCGTAAACTGGCCAGACATACTCCTATCCAGTAAATCAGCATGAGTAACTGAAATCCTGTGAACCTGTTGGTTAATAAAGGTAGCTTTTCTTTAGACGCTGCAAAATCAATCTCTGCCAATGTAAATGTTGGCATTCCAACCATGTAAACCAGAGATGTATCAGCTGGGAGCTCTATAAAAGGCAACAGGGCTGAAAGACTCAATGCTACCAGAATAAATATCCGGTTAAACTGGAAGTTTCTGTAGTGACTGAGTAATACCTTATATACTATATATAGGATACTCATAGCTATACTTGCTTCAAGTAAGTAGCTAAGCATTGCTGGTATCTTCATCTGAGTCTTCTTTTGGAACGTTTTTAAGCAATTCTTCCAACTCTTTCAGATCCACATCTTCTTCTTTTGCAAAGAAGGAAACCAGACCCGCAAATGATCCACCAAAATAACCTTTCAAAAAGTTCTTAAAATAAAAACGGGTATAGTCAGTTTTTGAAATCAGAGGATAATATTCATGGGTCTTTCCATAGGCATTATGCCCTATAAATCCTTTGGTTTCCAGGATGCGAACGATAGTTGATACCGTGTTATATGCAGGCTTAGGTTCTGGCAGGAGCTCTATGATGTCTTTGACAAATCCTTTATTTAGTTTCCACAGGATTTGCATAACTTCTTCTTCTGCACGGGTAAGTTCTCTCAGGTTTTTCATGATTTTATATAATAGGAGTTATATATGACAAACTTAAAACTAATTTCTTAGTTTTCAAACTATGTTGTTAGTTATTTTTCTGAACCCTGTCTTTTAACTAAAAATCAATGATAGTAATTGCTCAAAATTTGGTAAGGAATTACTCATGGCAGGCAGGAATTGTATTTTGGGTACGGTATTTTATATTTCTTCGACTGTTTTGCAGATCGGTTGAAATAATGAACTTGAAACTGATTTTTAAAAGTAATAGAAGAGAATGTCAAAAATTATATTTTCAATTGATCTTTATCAGACCAGACCTCATAGTTACTTTCTACATTTACTTTGTTTCTGAATAGATAGCAGATCTGAATAGTAACATTTTGTTAATATCGCAGATATAAACACAGATAATGCTCTATTTTATATTGCCTTATTGAACATGAAAATATATACTTAGCCCAGGAATAGAAAAACCTGGTAGTGTGTTTCTATTATCTAACTACTTTACCTGACTCACATGCAGACCATTCTTTGTCCAATTGATTTTTCTCAAAACTCTCATTCAGAGTTAAAATATGCCTCGCAGTTTGCGAAGTTTATCGGCGCCCGGTTATTACTGGTATACATTGAACCTATTCCTTATCTGGACCCGGATACATTTATTGCCGAACCTGTTATTGCCGATCTGGAAGAGGCTCGCCAGCAGTTAGCTGCACTATGTAAAGAGTTCTCCACAGAGGTGCCCTGTGATTTTCTGGTTCAGTCAGGTGCAACTTCAGATATGATTATAACCATCACTAAAGAGAAAAATATAAATTGGATCGTAATGGGAACAAAAGGCGCCGGTAACAAGCCGGAGGCTTTAGTTGGAAGTGTTACTGCTGATGTTGCACAGGAGACATCTTGTCCTTTGATTATTGTTCCACAAAAAGTATCCTGGAAGCCTATACATACAATTGTGCTAGCAAGTGATTTTAAAGAAACGAAACACCAGTTACTTAACCCGCTGATTACTATTGCACAACAGGCAAATGCGCAGATACTTGCTTTACATATAGAATCAGAGGCAACGGAACTACCAGAAGAAAAGGCTGTAGAAGCCATTCGTTTGGAAGATTGGCTGGGAGCGGTTCCTTTTTCTATGCATACACTGGTACATGAAGATGTACAGGAAGGAATTGATGCCTTTGTTCATAAACAGAATGCAGACCTGGTCGCTGTAATTGCGCGTAAGCGTGGGTTCTTTGCTTCACTTTTTCATCGGAGTGTTACTCGTCAGCTTGCCTTATATACAGATGTGCCAACATTGGTAATTCCAGAATGAAAGTAGCCCTAAAGTGGCTATACCAAACCTCATAGGGCTACTTTTATAAATATATGATAAGTCATTATTAGAGAAGAACTGTCTGATAGGGCAGTTCTTTTTTGGTATCTGTAAAATTTGACGAATCATTGTTTTTTTATGAATAAATTGAGTTATATTTAACGTTGTAACTATAGTTTGTATCCATAGGTGGGAATTTCTACTTTACATTCTTTATGAACGTAACGCTTACAAAGCCAAGAATGAGTTTTTGGCAGATATGGAACATGACATTTGGCTTTTGTGGTATTCAGTTTGGGTGGGCACTACAGATGGCAAACATGAGTAGTATTTATGAATATCTGGGAGCAAATGCCGATGAAATACCACTTTTGTTTTTAGCCGCACCTCTTACAGGCTTAATTGTACAACCTATAGTTGGATATTTGAGTGATCGTACCTGGCATCCTGTTCTGGGGCGTCGGCGTCCTTATTTTTTGGTTGGTGCGATTCTAAGTACAATTGCTTTGGTTCTCATGCCAAATTCTTCTGCTTTATGGATGGCTGCCGGACTGTTATGGATTATGGATACTTCTATCAATATCAGTATGGAGCCATTTCGGGCGTTTGTAGTTGATAAACTCTCAGAAGAGCAGCGGACTATCGGATTTTCGATGCAGAGTTTATTCATAGGTTTAGGCTCTGTAATTGCCAGTGCGCTTCCCTGGATGATGGATCATTGGTTTCATGTACAAAACGATGTACAGGAGGCTATTCCTGCCACTGTTCGTTTGTCTTTTTATATAGGGGGTGCTGCTTTTCTTGGCTCTGTATTGTATACTATACTTACTACAAAAGAATATCCTCCGGTAGACATTGATATTGTTTTGAAGAAACAGGAAAGTAATAAAGGTTTTGGCGCAGGGGCTGTTGAGATTTTTCACGCTATTCGTCATATGCCACAGCGCATGAGACAGATTGCATTAGTGCAGTTTTTTACATGGCCGGGGTTGTTTCTTATGTGGTTCTATTATTCGCCGGCAGTGGCCCGTAATGTGTTTCAGGCGCCAGATGAAAAGTCTTCCTTATATACAGAGGGTATTCAATTTGCAGGCTTAACACTGTCGTTTTACAATCTGGTTACGTTTTTGTTTGCTTTGATACTTCCCGCTATTGCTATGCGTTTGGGTAAACGGATAACTCATATGGTTTGCCTGATTATAGGTGCATTGGGTTTACTCTCTGTAGGGTTTATCCGGGAGCCTAACCTGTTGTTTGTGTCTATGTCATGTATTGGTATTGCCTGGGCGAGTATTCTATCTATGCCTTACGCAATTCTGGCGGGCTGTCTGCCTGATGATAAAATAGGTATTTATATGGGAATCTTTAATTTCTTTATCGTTCTGCCTGAGATCATTGCTTCGTTATTCTTTGGATGGCTTATGGCAAATGTATTAGGAAATGATCGGCTACTGGCTGTGCAGATAGGAGGAGGGTTGATGGTATTGGCTGCACTGTTGTGCTTTCGTATAAAAGAAGATTAGAAGCTACCATTCATCAGGCATTTAGAGCAGTTGGCGCAGAAAGTCTGTTTTCAGATAGAAAAAAAAGGTATCTTTTGTCTATAAATGTGAGGCATACAAATTAGCAGGTCAGCAATCAACCTTTTCGTTGAAAGGATTGTTATTGTGTTGAAAATCAGTGTGAAATTTAATTCTTATTATATGTAAATTTTTAACTATAACCGCTATGAGCGCTCTGCGGGCATCTCTTATGTGGAGAAGCTTCTGTATATTTTCTTTTGTTATAACTGTAGCTGTCGAATGTGTTCAGGCACAGGATGTCGGCTTCTTTTTCGCTGAGAAACGTAAATGCATTGTTATACCATTTAAATGGCATAGCAATCTCATTGTTATCCCGGTACGTATCAACACCTCCGATACGTTAAACTTTATATTAGATACAGGTATCAGTATGAATCTGTTGACAGATCCGGAAGTAGCCAAAAAGCTGAATCTGCGATTTGTTCGCAAAGTGAATGTAACAGGTGCCGGACAGGGGTCGTCTCTGGAGGCATATGTTGCTATAAATAATCAGATTTATTTGCCTGGCATCAAGGCTATTGGACAGAATGTAGTCGCACTTTCCGATGATCTCCTTCAACTTTCAAGCTATGTAGGCATCCCTATTCATGGTATTTTTGGATTTGAACTTTTCCGACACTTTGTAGTCAAGATTGATTTTCGGTCACGTACATTACGTTTGTATCAGCCAGAAAAATATAAATACAGAGGTAAGGGTGAGAGGATTCCTATTGTGATAGAGGATACCAAACCGTATGTGTATGCAAGTGCTATTTACGCAGATAACCGAGAGATCCCCATTAAGGTTATCCTGGATACAGGAGCAGGTCATGCATTGTCTCTTGATCTGGGAACTAGTGAACACATTCAATTGCCTGATAAGATTATACGTGCCCAGTTAGGCCGGGGATTGAATGGGATCATTAATGGAAGTCTGGGACGGCTGGAGAAAGTGAAAATTGGCAATTATGAACTGGAACAGGTTATTACTTCCTTTCCGGACACAAACTCTCTTGCTATGGAAATGGCACGCCACCTGAATCGCCAGGGAAATATTGGCTGCGAATTTCTTAAACGATTTGATGTTGTATTTAATTACCCTCAGAATTATATCATTCTGAAACCCAATAAAAAATCATTCAAAGAGCGGTTTGAACGTGATATGAGTGGATTAGATGTACGGGCTACCGGATCAACTTTTCAGAAGTTTGTGTTGGAATATATACATCCGGATTCACCTGCCGATAAAGCGGGTCTTAAAAAAGGGGACGAAATAATTTCACTTAATAGCCATATGGCTTCTGATCTGCATCTGAGCGATGTCCTAAAGATTCTCCAACGGGGAGAGGGAAAATGGGTAAAGTTATTTGTAAGAAGAGAGAATAACTTTATTTATGCAGAGTTCAGGCTCAAACGAATGATCTGAGAAATTCATATACTAAAAAACTCCATCTTGTTTAACAGGATGGAGTTTTTTAGTGGGTGTCTTTGAATATATGCTGTTACAGAAAAACAGTATCAAAATTATAATACTTGTCCAGCCAAACGTGCTTCTTTCAACACTGCTTCGATACCTTTCTTAGAGATAGTACGTAAAGCTCTTGTAGAAACTTTAAGAGTAATCCACTTATCTTCAGAAGGTACATAAAAACGTTTTACTTGCAAATTAGGATAAAACTTGCGTTTTGTTTTATTGTTAGCGTGTGAAACGTTGTTACCTACTTGGGTCTTTTTTCCAGTTATCTGACAAACTCTTGCCATTTTCTTAAGTCTTTAAATATAGTAAATAGGATAAATTCAGTCCGATACAAAACAGGGCTGCAAATATCAGCATTGTTAAATAAAAAAACAAAACAATTGTTAAGATTTTGTATTTTTATAGTCATAAGGGCAATGCTTGCAGCGATTGCCGCAGCAATAGCCCCGTTTGAGATGATAATGTGCCGTAAAAACTAGTAGACCTTGTTCGTTGATATAGTAATCTTCGGGAGTAAGTCCGCGGTTGTTTAATAAATTATCTTTCTTTTTGGACATAGAAGCAAAAATGGGTAATACATCTGGCTTTTAAACAGTTTGACAGATAAAAATGTTTTGAGTATATTTCGTAATAAGCCTTTAAACTAAAGAAGCACATTAGTTTAATCTATATTATTTTACCATTATGATAACCACCCTTGACCAATCACAGACCTTTATTGAACTTGAACACCTGTATTCAGCCCACAATTATCATCCCTTGCCAGTTGTATTGGCGAGAGGAGAGGGTGTTTTTCTATGGGATGTGAACGGCAAGCGGTATTATGATTTTTTGTCTGCATATAGTGCAGTCAATCAGGGGCATTGTCATCCTAAGATTGTAAAAGCCCTGATAGATCAGGCACAAATACTGACACTGACTTCACGTGCTTTTCATAGTGATAAGCTGGGAGAATTTTCCCGATACATTACTCAATACTTTGGTTATGATAAGGTGCTGATGATGAATTCAGGAGCAGAAGCCAATGAGTCTACGATTAAGCTTGCCCGTAAATGGGGATATGAAGTAAAAGGTATTCCAGATAATCAGGCGGTGATTGTGGCTGTTCAGAACAACTTTCATGGGCGGACTACTGGTATCATTTCCGCTTCTACAGATCCGATAGCAACCAAGCATTTTGGCCCATTTTTGCCAGGATATCAGATTATTTCCTACAACGATCTGAATGCTGTTGAAGTAGCCCTGCAAAATCCCAATGTATGTGGATTCTGGGTTGAGCCTATTCAGGGTGAAGCAGGTGTATTTGTTCCTGATGCTGGTTATCTGAAGGGGGTGGAGGCACTTTGTGAAAAATACAATGTTCTTTTTATAGCGGATGAAGTACAAACCGGTATTGCCCGAACAGGTAAAATGCTTTGTTGTGACCACGAAGGAGTGCGGCCAGATATTGTAGTTCTCGGTAAAGCTTTGTCAGGAGGTATATATCCTGTATCGGCAGTGCTGGCTGATAATGAGGTTATGCTGACACTGAAACCTGGTGAACACGGTAGCACTTTTGGTGGAAATCCTCTGGCATGCGCAGTGGCCATGGCCGCCCTGGAAGTGGTAAGAGAAGAAAAACTTATAGAGAATGCACACAAGATGGGTGAGTTGTTTCGTCATCGTATGGAAATCCTGCAAACTAAAACAGACCGTGTAAAGGCTGTTCGTGGAAAGGGCTTACTGAATGCTATTGATATCAAAGAAACTACAGATGGCCGAACTGCCTGGGATGTATGTCTGGCTCTGCGTGACAATAGCTTACTGGCAAAACCTACTCATGGAGATAAAATTCGCTTTGCTCCTCCCTTAACTATTACTGAAGAACAATTACATGAATGCTGTGATATTATTGAAAAGACGATTCTGACTTTTTGATAAACTAACTATTACAATTAGTAAAAAATGATACAGGACAATCCTGTATCATTTTTTATTGGCTCCTTCCAGTAAAGGGCGTGGGTCAAAAATTACTTTAAAAGAACGTATTCTGTTGTCGATAAGCTGATACCATCCGCAGCCAAATATGGTGATACCGTCAATTGTAAAATCATACAAAAGACAAACATCATTTCCTTCCACAAAAGCTCTTTGAATCACATATTTCATTTTCATGCGCTCCATATCTGCAAAATAAGCGTCTGCTCCGTTACGTGTACCCAATGCTCCTATAAAAGTAAGATCGTCATGTACCAGTCGTCTGGCCTGGGCAAAGTCTTCTTTATTTAAGGCTTCTATAAAAGACAGCACTGTCTCTTTTGTACTGGTTTCTGGAAGTTGTGACTCATATTGTGCCATAATCTTATTGTTTATCAGTTGAATATAGATTTTTGATATATAACACAAAGATCATACTGGCTGAGAAACATATCATGTGACGATCGTCACAAAATGATAGGCTACATACGTCTGCTACGAATTCGGCTTAATGTTTCCCTGGCTATTCCCAAATAGGAAGAAAGGTGAGTAAGAGATACACGTTGTATAATATGTGGGTAGAGATCTTCTATGTATTCATACCGTTCCTGTGCAGTCATTAGTTTATAGATTGCTGCATGTTTTTCTTCTTTAGCTGCAATGTATTGCAGGCATTTTCTTCCCAATAAAGCGATCTGAGGGTCTTGCTCACAAACTTTCAGCAATTTTTTCTTGTCAAATTGTATGGTTGTTACATCTTCGCAGGCTTGAATTGTATATGCAGAGGGTTGGTCGGTAGCATAACTGTTAAGGTTGGTAGCAATATCCTTTTCAAAGAAGAATGATGTGTTAACTTCCTGACCATCTTTATCATAAAAGGCTCTGCAATATCCTTTGCTGATAAAAAAGAGTGAGTTACAAACCTGACCAGATTTGAGCAAACAGGTGGTTCTGGCAAAGGTCACCATGTGGAGTGTTGTAGATAGAATTTCCCAGCTTGTATCAGAAATTTCTGAAAGAGAACGTAAATATAAACGTAATGACTCCATTTGATAGACATGATTGATCAATAAAGTTATAAAATAATGCCAGTTAGTGATTCAAACTACAATAGTTATTGATTTGACTATATACTCGTATAAAAATGATGTGATTATAAACCACTTTCCATATAGACTTATATAGAATAGAAAAGCCAGAATGAGTTGAGTCATTCTGGCTACAGATGCAAAATTATTCTTTAGTTTAGAGATTGTTTTTTGAACTCAAGTGGTTTGATTCCTACCTGTTTCTTAAACAATCGTGTGAAGTAAGACGTGTTTTCAAAACCCAGTCCATATGCGATTTCTGCTACACTCTGATCAGACGCTCTCAGTTGATTCTTTGCCTCGGATATTAAGGAAATATGGATAAGATCCATGGCTGTCTTGCCTGTTTCCTGCTTTAATAGATCACTGAGATAGCGGGGAGATACATAAAGCTGCTCTGCCAGACTTTGTACAGACGGAAGACCTTTGGTTTGTAGATAACCCGCTTCATAATACAGTCGTAGTGCTTCATTGAATTTAGTCACCGTTTTGCCCGACATATCCGTACGATTGATAAATTGTCTTTTGTAAAAGCGCTGTGAGTACATAAGTATGGAAGAAATATGACCAATCATGATCTCACGGCTGTATTCATCCTGATTCGTACTATATTCGCCTGCTATCTTGTTAAATAAGTCCCAGATAATTGCTTCCTCTTTCGGAGACAGATGCAGCGCTTCATTGGTTTCATAGTCAAAGAAGTTGTATTTCTGTATGGCATGATGCAGTTCATGTCCTGCAAGATAATCCTCATGGATTAGTATCATAAAGCCATCCTCCTCAAACTCCATATATTTCATTTCTATGATCTGTCGTGGCTTTACAAATAACATAGAACCATTGGTATGATCATAGTGAGTACGTCCATACAGAATAACACCTGCTTTCAGCTTTTTGAACCCGATCAGATAACAATTGCTGGTAAACTCTCTATCTCCCATTGAGCAATCTTTCTTACAACTGACAACACTTAGCAACGGATGTTCGGGTGGAGGCCAGCCATTGCCTTTGTGCAGATCAGCCAGCATTTTGTAATGGACTGTCTTATTCATATCATTTCCTGTATGGAGTTGATAAATGCTTTTTCAGTTTGAAGGTAAACAAAATTATACTGGAGAACATTCCCAAAACTCAATGGGAAGATAATTATTGTTAATGCCCATGAGCAGCAATACTTACTTCTTTCCAGGTTTCTACCTCCTCCAGTTGTTTGGTATAGGCTTGGACTACACCATGATATGCTACTTTACCAAGTAATAATCGTAAAGGAGGATTAGGACTATCAGCTATTTGCAGAATAGGGGCTACTGTCGCTTCAGGTTTACCCCAGATGCTAGGGTCACTACCAGACTCTCCAAAAGCTTCACGTACAGGTGTATAGTCCTGAATTGTATTGTCTGTTTGTATAGCAGAAGCTCCAGCCCATTCAGTAGCGAATCCATTTGGCTCAATCAGTGTCACTTTAATACCCAGATGGGCTACCTCACTTGCCAGCGTTTCGCTTAGCCCTTCTACTGCAAATTTAGATGCATTGTATACACCCAGCATTGGAATAGTAGTTAGTCCCAGGAAGCTGGAAACCTGAATGATATGACCACTTTTCTGTGCCCGCATAACAGGCAATACTGCTTGTGTCACCCATAACAAACCAAAGAAGTTGGTTTCCATTTGAGCACGAGCTTGCTGTTCAGTGGACTCTTCCACAGTACCAAATAGACCGTAACCTGCGTTATTAATCAGAATATCTATTCGGCCAAATTTTTCAACCACTTTGTTGACAGCTTCAAAGTTGTCTGGTCTGTTGGTTACGTCTAATTGTACAGGTAATATGTTATCTCCGTATGTGCTAACCAGATCATCCAAAGCTGAGATATTTCTGGCTGTTGCTGCTACTTTATCACCACGTTTCAAAAAGGCTTCTGCCCATAATTTACCGAATCCTCTGGATGCACCGGTAATAAAAACTACTTTTGACATATTTGTGTTTGTTTTGTTTATTTTGATATGACAAAACTACTGGCATTTGCACCAGATAAATAGTCCATTTGTAGGGAAGAATAGCACAGATTTACGGGAGATATCTTACCGATTCCAAACCTGTCTGAAATAGCATTTATAGCCAAATAGATAACGCCATTCGAGGAATACTTAACTGTTTGAGCTAAGTTGGGAGAAAGAAACTTGAACAGCTTTTGTTATTGAATTAAGTGAGTCTGAAAATCTTTACATTGGAACATAGCCTGTAATGTCCCGCATCATTGATATCTACTTTCTGAGTAAGTCCTTGGTTCTGTTGATTGGTGTAGGAGTGCAGCATTAGCAAGTTTAATTTTTACCATATGGTAAATAAACTGCGCACAATAAATGCGAAATTTACCTTATGAAAGCATTCCTCGATTATATATTGCAGTTTGGGAATCTGAACAAGCACCAGACAGACTTCATTATGAGTAAGGCAAAAGAGCTGGAACTTCGTAAAGAAGAGTACTTTTCAGAAGCCGGGAAGATCCCACGATATGTTGGATTCGTTCTGGAAGGTGTCGTTCGTTTTTGCTATTATAACAACAAAGGCGAAGAAATCACCAATTACTTCGTTGATGAGAATAATTTTATTTCAGACCAGCAAAAGTTTGAGACACAAGTAGCTGCTTCGGACTATATACAAGCTGTCACTGATTGTAAACTTCTTGTCTTTTCAAAAAAAGACTGGGACGAGATCGGCAATACAATTGTTGGCTGGGATAATATAACAGGATTGATTTTAAAGAATTGTTTGTTAAAAACGATTGAGAGGAGGAGCCCCTTGGTTTCAGAAGATGCGACCACCCGTTATTTATCGTTCATTGAACAATTTCCGACAATTATCAATCGTGTTCCGCTTTCTTATGTTGCATCTTACCTCGGGATTACACAACAATCATTAAGCAGGATAAGAAAAAACATCCGTTAAAATCACTTTTTACCAAATGGTAAATGCTTTCGTTTTGCAGATGGCGATCTTTGTATCAGTATTTTAACTAATAAGAAAATGAGCAAGAAAGTTGTATTGATCACAGGAACAAATAGCGGGTTTGGATGGCTTACTGCCAAATCCGTCGCAGCTTTGGGGCATAAAGTTTATGCAACAATGAGAGACATCAATGGAAAGAATGCCGACAAAGCGAAAGCACTGGCACAGGTAGAAAATGTAACGGTTTTGGATGTATCGCTGACAGATGATGCGAGTTTAAAAAATGCCATTAACACGATCATTGCTGCTGAAGGCACAATTGATGTATTGGTAAATAATGCAGGAGTTACAATGTTCGGGATAGCTGAAAGCGCAACTGCCGAAGATGTTCAGCGAATATTTGATGTGAATGTGTTTGCCCCCTGGAAGTTGATGAAACTGGTTTTACCATTCATGCGTAAACAATCAGATGGCCTGATCATCAATGTTTCGAGTGGATTCGGAACATTCTCCTTTCCTTTTTCTGTAGTCTATAGTGCTTCAAAGTTTGGTTTGGAAGGACTAAGTGAAGGTTTGCATTATGAGTTACGATCTTTGGGAGTGGATATAGCCATTGTTCAACCTGGAACCTTCCCTACCGAAATGTCCCAGAAGGTACAATTTGGCTCTGATACATCGATTGTTGGCGATTATAGTGCTATCGCGGAATTTCCAGATAAAATGTTTGCTGCTATTGGGCAAATTATCGAGTCTGTAAAGCCTGATCCCCAAGATGTTGCAGATGCAGTAGTGAACCTGATTAATTTGCCGAAAGGACAAAGGCCATTACGAACCGTTGTAGACCCTTCGACAGGAGAAATTGTTCAAAGGGCCAACGACGCTGTAAATGTGGAATATCCAAAAGTATTGGCTGCGTTTGGCTTGGAAGAACTTTCAAAATAACCTTTCTTTTTGAGCAGTTTATAGTGTAGAAAGTTATTAAAAGGAGAAGTTTAGACAGTAAGACTGAGTAACAACTCCCTAAAAACAAAAAGACTGTTTAAAACCTAGATTTTAAACAGTCTTCTTCGTATTTCAGTCGGGATGACTGGATTCGAACCAGCGACCCCTTGCACCCCATGCAAGTTTTAAGTGTTGATTATCAGTGTTTTATATAATATGAGTAACAAATAGGTAACATAATAAATATATTTCCGTTTAGTTACTCTACCAGAAATTAAATTTAAAATTTATAAAAGATAGCAAATAAATTCTGCTAATGTTGCTTCTAAAATATAAAAGGTTCAAGTTACATTATCATGGGAAACATCATATTCAGACATAAGTACTTCAAGATTACAAATATCTAAGTTCATAATGAGATCTATCAACTGACTACGGATCAGAAGGTTTGGGGTTCGACACCCGGCGAGACCACTCTTAAGAGATTTACTACACTACTAATCAGCAAGTTACACCTGTTATTTTTTATATATAGAGTAATAGGTAAAGCTACTTACAAAAATAAGCTTTTCCCTTATTTGGTAAGAAACCACCTTTAGACTTCATTAATTGGAGCCTATCAATCGTACCATCACAATCGAGTAAATTCTGTATTCTCATTTCCCTCAATAAAAATAAAGTTCCTTTTACCCTTTCTTCACTCACTTCTTTGGCAGCATCTCTTCTTGCTTTAGAATCATCACATGACAAATAAAAACTAAAATTATTCATACAGTTAATAATACATTCAGTTTCACCATCACCAAGGTTATATTTACCTTTTAATAGTTTAAATTGTTGTAATGAAACATCTGGTAATAACTCAAGAAGCTCTTTAGCAATTGCATCGTCTAATTCATTATGCTTCTCACATTCTTCTTTAACAAGCGGTCCTATTTTAAAATAAAAGTTTTTCAGTGAAAAGATACTATAAAACACCTCACCATTTATTAGATTGATAATTGAGCTTGAGTCTAAAACAATGTCCATAGCTAATTGTTTGAAGCATTTAAATTGACAATTTTTGTGATAGGCATTCGTAATATCTCAGATGCTTTTCCCAAAGAAAGTTCCCCTTGATTTATTTTATCTAGTGCTGCATGAACTATGTATGCTGGTATATTGGGAAAGTCAATTTTAGCTCGTTCAGGTAGAGAGAGCTGTTTAGCTCTTTGCTCTGGACCACCATGTACTTTCTTTAAATATTCATATAAAGAAATTGCGCCTCCTTCTGGTAATAATTCTAATTCCTCACAACGTTTCGCGGCAACTTCAAAACTAACTCCATACACTCTACTTAAATATATTATTTCAATGTCGCCTATTGGCCCTTGACTTCTATTCTGAGCACGAATATATTTTAATGTCTCTCCAACACCTCGCTGAGGTAATAAAAGAGATCCTGCAAAAATATTTGCGAATGATTCTTCATGAACTCTATTATTCTTTAAATAAGTTATTTCTTTATCTATAGCACCAAAATTTTGATTCTCACTTAGATGTGCTAGAATATGACCTAATTCGTGAGCTATTGTGTACAACATCCTTCCTTCAAATCTTGGAGAGACAAAAATGAAAGGTATTGAATCTATAACAGCAGACGCTCCATCAGTGTCCTTTCCCAAATCACTGACACTTAGTACGCATTGTAATTCTTCGACAAGTATTCTTGGTAAACTTATTAAAGGAGATATTACATCATTTTTAAAGAACAACTCTCTAAACTTATAAGCTAATGCTACAGCGTTTATAGCTTTATTTGAATCAAAACTTGAAATGCTTGTGAAAAGAGGAGAAATAGATTTATTATTACCAATTAGTGCAACGATGTTACCAATAATATGTGATATCCTATCTATCTTGAATGTATCTTCTTTTGGAGTTGAACTGCGAAATAATACTTTGATCTCACTAAACTCTTCATTCTCTCCAAGTAGAAAATCAATTGAAAGCTTTAATACCTTTGATAATGCTCTTACTTCTGTCATTGAAGGTTCTGCTTGACCCTCAGTGATTGAGTTAAGTCTTTCTCTAGATATTCCAGTCTTTTTCTCTAATAGCTCCAAATTATTCTCTAAGCTTCTGAGTTGTTGAATCAAATTAAGCATCACTTATTTACAGATTAGATCTATTTCTAACTTCTTTAAACCAACTTATTAAATCATTAATTTGCGATGTATCTATCTTTCTCCATCGCCCTATTATCTTATGTACGCTATCTTCTTTTTTATTAAATAAATAGTTAAGTATATCTATCGTTTCCTCTCTTGCTTTGTCGATTGATTTCTTATCATCTAAAAAAATAGGATTCTTACCTACTACGTAATTATTAATTCTAGTTTCAAAATTAGTATGATAATCAAAATCAAGATGATTGCCATTCTGATCAATAATAATATTTCCTTTTAATGAGCCATGTTCATCTTTTTCCATTCTATACTCAGGAAACTTATCATATGCCGTTAATGCATCTAGTTTCTCATCTACTTCAAATCCGCCTACAATATATTGCTTAACATTTAGAACCCTTCCACTAATTGAGAAAATATAATCTCCTGTAGTTACAGATCTTCTTATATTTGGCATACATGCACCTAATGTTGGTATCTTTCCAAATATTGGATCTGTTAGATTCCATCCCATTCCAGGGTCAGCCCCTGCATACATTGTATAGATATAACCTTTCATACTTACAGTTTATTTACCATTCCAATAATTATTTTCACCTAATGCTGCCTGTAACATACCGTCATAGTGAAGACTAGTTGCAACGAATGCATCTCTAACACTGTCCTCTACTTCCTCCCAACCATGTAAATTTACTGCCTCATCAATCGCTGTTAAAGCCCTTTCTGCATGTGTTTGATCCATTACTCCATGTATTTCATAAGTTTCTACTGCATATGGAGTAAAACCGTAATTGTCAACATATGAGCGGAATATGTGAGGAGATAGCTGAGCATAGAAATATTCAACCATTCCTGCACCAACAACATGACAACCTGGTCCTCGCTCTCCAATAATCTTATATAAAGCTATTGCAGCAATATTGCCTGGAGTATTTCTTAGATTCTCAATCTCTCTCTCACTCATTCCTCCTTCAATAATTAATCTCTTAATATACTCTAAATGATTAGGTGTACCATCATTATCTGTACATTCTTCAAAATATGTTTCGATTATAGCTTTCCAAATCACTTCACTTACAGATGCGCTCTGAACCATTGCGTCATGTCGTAAAACTTGTCCAGCCTTAGTACGCAAATAATGTTGAGCTTCAGCTTTAACTACCTGCTCTTTAGTTAGTTGTTTATTTATGATGGCACTCCAAAGAGGATGCTTATGAAATGGAAACAAATCATATAAATCAAGCAGTTTAACTACATGTTTCTCAAACTTTGTTCTATATGAGTAATCAATCATATGAAAATCAGTTATAAGTTAAGTAACATAGCTACAAAATATTATACAAATTATAACAATATGTAACAAAAACAAAATAAATTGTTTTTCAATAATTAGATTATAAGCTTAAATTGGAATATTTGATTAACCAATCTCGTGATATTTCATTTTTAAGTATTAATTAAATGAAAATAAGTAGTTGCACACAATTAGTTTATATTAAAAGGAGAAAACTGTATTGTAAGCTCCTTACCAATTTTGGTCATAGATCGATTCACTGCATAAAAAAGTGAGTCTTTCTGTCGATAATCATCTGGCCTTATCCAGTGGGTTTTCAGTTTTCTCCACACGGTTTCCGCCAGATTTAACTGAGGGCAATACGGAGGTAAAAAGAAAATAAATAAACCTCTGCTTTGCCACACCTTCATTTGTTGTTTGACTAACCGACAACTATGAATACGGGCATTATCTAAAACCAGAAAGGTCTCTTTGGCTAATGTGAATGAAAATTGATCGAGTTGCTCAATAATAAAGTGGCTATCTATGTTTTTTTCACTACTAGCCTGACCTCCTCCCATAAAAATGGACCGAAGGGAAGTAGAAAAAATCGGTGATTTTTGTTAGTTTCAATTAACCAAAAAAGTCACCATGAAAAAAAGTAAATTTACAGAGGCACAGATTGCCTTTGCCTTAAAGCAAGCCGAGAGTGGGGTCTCGGTTGACGAAGTCTGTCGAAAGATGGGAATCACCGATCGTAGCTGATTCCTATGCGACTTTTTATAATTGGAAGAAGAAGTTTGGTGGTTTAGGTGTATCAATCTGATACCTTCGGACATGGGCTTTAACTGCGCCGCCTGCGTCAATTGGAGGAAGAAAACGCCAAACTCAAGCAACTGGTAGCTGATGGATCAGCTCTGACATAGCCGTCAGGCTAAGAAGTAAAAAGGATCTCGAAAGGGAGTCGGGAGTCAAATCGCTTTTCATTCTTCCTTTTCTCTTTTAAGCCATCTTTTACTATTTGTTTATAAACTTTTCGAGCAAA